>JASFVS010000088.1:0-9575 GCA_050049715.1 Phycisphaerales bacterium | reverse complement strand
GATCTTTTCTGCAAATCAGGCCGGTAACTATACGGTGCAGGTAAAATATACCGATAACGCAAGCGGTGCCAAAGCTACAGATACCTCCGGTACAATCATCGTTGTCGATGTTAATGTGGATATAGATACACCGTCGAGCTACCCTGCATACGTTAGTGTGGGTGATACACTCCCGATGGGCTGTATAACCTCAGGTTCTGCAGGCGGCACTTTTAGCTGGACAAAAGTCTCAGGGCCGGGGACAGTTACATTTACCAGCCCTACCGACCAGAACCCGATCTTTTCTGCAAATCAGGCCGGTAACTATACGGTGCAGGTAGAATATACCGATAACGCAAGCGGCGCCACAGCTACAGATATCTCCGGTACAATTAGTGTCGTTAATATTACTGTCCAGATAACATCTTGTCCGGATCTGCTTGCTAAGAATTCAACCGCTACTGCGTCGGCTACGATTACCCCTTCCGACCGTACAATAACATGGTCAATAGAAGGTAATGCGTTAGGATGCGCCATTAATCCATCAACAGGTGAAATTACGACAGGTTCATCTACTGAAGGAGGCATTGTCTATATTAGAGCTGCCGATTCAGAATTTCCCGATCTTTATTATGACAGTGACTTTTTCGTTTTCTCCGGCGGCGGTGTGGAAATAACTTTACCAGAGAATTACCCTGCATTTATCGAAGTGGACGGGGAACTGCCTTTAGACTGTAAGCCTTATTTCAATGATCCGAAATACACGTCATACAGTTGGGAAAAAGTTTTAGGGCCGGAGATTACTACATTCTCCGATTCCGGAATTAAAAATCCAACCTTTTCGGCAGAACAACCTGAAATCTATAAAGTAAAAGTCAATAATACAATAACAGTTAATGGTACAGTAATAGATACATCCAACGATACTTCCGGTGATATAATCTTCGCCGAAGTAACATCTGTAAACTCAGATAAAGATAATCCTTACGAATATGATGATGTAGAATTCACGGCGATAGTTACTCCCTCCGACTATAGTGCCCTTGAAAATCTTGTAGTCTGGAGCGGAGGTGAAAACCCATCAGCAACAGGAACTGGAAAAATATTTACGACGAACTGGAGTGCTGAAGGACCAAAAGTGGTTAGGGCTTCCTTCAATTCAAGCTTTCAGGAAAAAGAAGTCTTAGTTTCCCTCGCTCAACTGGAAGATGTCATAGCACCCGGTTATGTGAACCTGTCGAAAATACAAGATACCAGTGAACTTTGCTGGGATTGCTTTGCAACTCTGGACCGAGCAGGTGCACATTTTACTGAACTCAACCACCCAAGCTGGGAGATTTCACCATCGGGATCAGTGGCACATCCAGGGGGTATGCATCCGTGGAGTATAGGGAGGGTTACAGGCGTAACTGTTCCGGGCGAATACACAGTCACGGCCACATTTAGGGGAAAAAGTGTTTCTGCAAAAACATGGGTTTACATAATGGAACTGAATGTCAGTGGCGTTGATGACAGTGAAGAAGAAGACCCGGGTGCCGTTATACAGTTGAACGACGATAACGATGATGCTGATGTATATGTAGACAAATACGATGGTTACAATGGCAATGGTATACCTGGAGACGACGATGACGAAAACAGTCAAGAAGGGGACCTGAAGGAGATTACTATCAATTATGAACCTACAAACCTCCCCGGCAGTGTAAATATTGGGGGGAGTAGTGGTAAAATTAGGGTGTGGACTGGGACTCAAGAAGTCAAGGGCTTTTTAGTCATTGGGTCGGGGGGTGTTGGTAGTCAGGACCTTGATCTGGATGCGTTCCCAGAAGTGCCCAGAAGTTTTCTTGCTGAAGGTTATAATTCAGGTGAAGATTACTTGTCTTTATATCACAAGAGCCCTGAAGGTGTAATTAGCAGTTCAGGCCCACCCGATGATATAGTCAAGTTTAATGTTTTAAAATACGATCTGGATGTGGATAGTAACAATAATGACGGTACTGGTCCACCGCAACGTAGTATATTTGAAGAAGGTATCGAGAACAAAGAAGGCGAGCCCGGCAAATATATTATGGTTAACGATGACGATGATGACGATGACGGGATTCCTGACTTTGCCGATGGTTTTAATCTTTACGGCGGTACCAGCGATGCGCCTGGTTCGTCAGAGGCATTTATCCCGCTCGTATTACAAATATCCTCCCATATAGAGGACATAGGTCAGACAAAAATAAAATTCACTTATAGCGCTTCCGACCCAGCAGACGGCGTAGTGCGCTCAGGCACAGCACCTGACTATACTTACACCACGACCGGTGGTACTTTTCGTATCTGGACTAAAAATGGAAATCAAAGTCGTAATAAAGCGAGTGTTATTAATTTGGGAGATTTTATTGGTGAAGGAACATATTTGGCAAGTGATTTAGGAATTTCTTCTGCAGAAGCGAAAACATTATACATAGAGGCCATATCACCGGGCAGCAAGGGAGATACTATAACGGCAGAATATGACCCGGATGGGGATGGCCCTTTAGGTTTTATTTTCACAGAGACAGTGCGAGTAACTGCGATAAAGGTCGATGTAGATATTGATACGAACAACAACAATAACCTTGAACGAAACCTTGTTGAAGACCACTATGAGGATAAGAAAAACGATGCTGAAGGCAAACGCCCCGGCAAGTATATAGAAATCAACTTCAATGACGACGATCTGGATAGTATTCCCGATTTTGCAGATGGCTTCGACCGATATACTGATGCCCCGGGAAATGCCGACAATACATGTGTTAACGAACAATTTGTTTCATTGATTGTGGAGATCCCAGAACCTATCGAGCTTGAAAAAGCAAGAATCAAGGTTACTTATAATGCTAATGACCCATCCAGTGTTAGTAGGGGGAGTGCGGCAACTCCTCTTTACGACTACCCCCCTCCAACTGCTGGGAACCTGAGAATTTGGACGATACTAGATGATGGAGATCCAGATAGAAATAAAGCTAGTGCTATGGCAGCAACTCCAGGACATTATGTCGAACCCGGAATTTATAATGCTTCACAACTTGGCTTTGAAGGAACTGACAGGATAAAGACTTTTTATGTAGAAGGAATTGTTGCTCAGACACAGCAAATATCAGATGACGGCCGTATAAAATTTGAAGTTGACCCTGATGGTTCTGAAGGCAACGCCGACTGGGTAGCCGTCGATAAAGTACGAACTATGATTATAAAAAGCGATATCGACATCGACTCGGACAATAATGATACAATCGAAGATTGTGATGAGCCTATTGAGGACAAATCACCCGGTGCTATTCTACCCAAGGATTTGGCAGGTAACGGCACGGGCCAGGATTATCGAAAAGAAATCAAGCTGAAAATCGAGCCGGTTATTTATAACGGACAGATCGAGTTAAATGCCGAAGCTGGTGTTAAAATATGGACTGCTGCAACCGGTGGTACTGAAGTATCTCTACCCGCGACGTACAATGCTGGCAGTTTACCCGCCAGTTTATGGGTGGATGGAGTAACAAAGGGTTTAAATCCGGGTATTACTTTGAAATATAAAGATAAAAACGGCCTTAAGGTAGCCGAGGACAAGGTTAAAACCTTCGTTACTGAAACAATCTCCTGGGCGCCAGCAAAAGGAGATGTAGCGCATGTATGGTCATCGTTGCCTCATCTTGGAACTGGTGATGGTACTGCATTTGAAAATCAAATAGACGATCAAGGATTTGATGTCGTGTGGTTTAGTGATAATGATGATTGTCAAAATGTTAATTTTAACGACTGTACACTAGCAAACTATCAGGGAATGAAAGATTGCGGCGCATTCACTGTGATTTCTCATGGTGGCCGTGGTTCTCATTATGCGGTTTATGCTGATGGCACCATAGGAAGTGGAGACGTAGCGTGCGATAACTGGAGGGCAGGTCAGGCAAATATGTCAACGGAAAGATTTGTATCGGGAGGTATTTTGTTGCATTCCGTTAAGGTTGATAGCCCATGGCTTTCCGCAAATTGGTCCGCTACATTGAATACTAATAAGGCGATTGCTATCTGGTCGATATGTTATTCAGCGACAGCTGGTCCCGGCGGTGCTGCTGTAAAGGAAGCTGCGGGTGGACGATGGCGCAGTGGGTTTTGTTGTGTAACTACTGAAGGACAGGCAACTAATGTAAATAATCTGTTACTTGGGCGCATGAATGGCTCAAATGGAGCTGGAGCATATCGAACTGCCGGTGAAGCATGGGATACCAATCAAAATGGTACGGGTGGTGATGGATATGACGCAGGAGCTTGCGCTGGTTTACCGTCATGTGTTCCAGGTGGGTGTCCTATGTATGCTGGCGAAGGAGGTGACAAAAACGTAAAAATGGATGGTAACTACTGGACTACATTGTGCCCTGCACCCATGAAAAATAATGATTACCCGGTCTGGCCGAATATTGATCCGGGCAATCGATACGGCTGGGGTTGTATTATTTTTGACACCTATATGAACGACTCCATCTCGTCTACTGACGCTTTGACCAAAAACAGTGGTGGGTCGACTTACGACCATAAATGGCGGGGCAATGCTACTGGTAAATATATATTAGGTTTTGATTACGATAAAACCGACGGAACCGAAACTACCATGCAGGCCGTAGGTATAAAATGTAAAAACAAAGATCCTGATGGTGGTAGAGCTTTAGATGCCGATCGTACTAAACCAAACGCAACATCTACAGCGCCGGAAAACAAAGACTGGACATATTGATAATATCGTACATTTGCTATATAATAAAAAAGGAGAAATACAAATGAGAACGAAAAAAATGATAACCACGTTTTTAGGGGCAATCCTATTTATATCAAACTCACCCTTGTTAGCTCAAGATGCTTATATTGCTCAATTTGGCGTAACCGAAGGCAAATCAGTTGATAAGGGTGTAGTGTTTATAGATGGTCAATATATAGAGTCACCGTATATAGTCTCTCGTAAAGGATTAGCGATCTATATCAATGGTAAACAGATTCCGAATCCGACTCGACATTCTGGTAAACAGCCGCCTATTATTAAAAGAAATCCTGAACTTATGACGGAGGATGAGCGGTATAGGACAGTCCAAAATTTGGAAGCCACAATAAGAATATATGAGCGTAAGCTTAACGATGGATATTCTTATTTGTTTTCCAGTGAAGGTGGCCATATAACATTAGATCCCTATACCTCTGCGTATGATTTGCCAGTTATTATTAAAGTGATTACATCCAATCTTACTCTCACAGAAAAAATCGCTGAGTTAGATTTCTGCAATTGGCATCTATTTATAGATGTTAGACGCTTTATTATTAACTTTAATGCTTCATCTCAATTATCCTCAAGACTGGAAAATATGGCTCAAGATCTGTTAAAGACCGATGAATTTGGAATCGGTAATACTGAGACGGTAGATCAGGGATATTTATTTGTTGATGGGAGCTATATCAATGCTCCTTATGCGATTCAACGTAAAGGGTTGGGAGTATTTATTAATGGTAATATGATTGAACGTCCGCATAAATGGCCTGTCTACGTTCCGAGTGGTGATACAGATCCTAAGTTGCCTGAGGGAATAAATGAGAACACTTCAATCAATGATGATATAATCAGTCAATATCTTATTGAAAAACAAACATTTCTCCATAAACATGAACCTGAAAAGGAAGCAGAAAT
The DNA here is from genome assembly GCA_050049715.1 of Phycisphaerales bacterium. Lineage (GTDB taxonomy): Bacteria > Planctomycetota > Phycisphaerae > Sedimentisphaerales > Anaerobacaceae > NIOZ-UU13. The sequence continues at coordinate 3,898 of JASFVS010000088.1, read as the reverse complement.
CATGGCGCAGGTTATAGAAAATCTGCCCTTTGTAACTCAATCACAGCTTGATAAGGATAATCCTTCTATTATTCATTTTACAACAACAGAAGGTCACACAATTTCTCAATCTCTTATTTCGCGTGATGGGCGTACTCCTAAGATGGATAAGAATTCCATTTTGAATCGTGTTGAAAATAAACGTTCCCATTACCAAAAAGGGCTTGGCCGAGGGAGTTGTTTTTTTGTGTTTCATGATGGTAAAAGAATACGATTGTCGCAAAAATCTATTAAGGAAAAGCTGCCTAGCTTAGTTGAAATACTTCAATCATCGGATTCTTCACGGGTCAAGAAGCAAAAAATTAACAAGATAAATTTACCTTTTACTTCTAAAAGTATAGATGTCTTGATTTCAAATTATAAAACTAATACTAAATTGGAGAAACGTTTGAATCTTAGGCAAGAAATTAAACGTCAGTAAAAAGATTCGAAAAGGCATTAACAGTTATTTTTACTTTGCATAATAGTTCTAGCCAATGTTCTAAGGAAGCTATTATAGTCGTGTCTATTAAGTTATAGTCCTGTAAATAAATAATCATAATGGTGAAATATATACGGCAGGAAGTATTTATGTAAATTTAGCTAAACTTGCTTTCCTAGACTGTCAGCAGGCAGTCATGGAAATAACTATATCCTTAAATGAATAATCTTTATTCCACTAATAAGGAAAAAGTAAATATACATTAGGAAACACCCTTGATAGTTATTCGTTTTTCGTGACATGAAAGAGAATTTTTGTTGCGCACTTGTGAGATTCGGAATAGCCGTAAAAAATTCTTGACACTAATAAAGCTTATGCTATTATTGGCTTCGACCAAATAGAGATCTAAGGCGAGGAGTACTATTTAGCAAGCACGAGGGTGATTCTATCTTCTACCGAGATGCTTGGGTGTTGTGTTTAAAAAGGTTAACTTCCGACCAGGTTAAGATCGGATAAATGGAGGTTGCGGTATCGCATGGTAAGGACACTACGGTTATTTTGTGTATTAGTGCTGGTTTCTATAGGTATTGTGACTGCGCTTTGTGTGGCCCAGCAGATGCAGGGTGCCCCGGAGATAGAGCAGAATCCGCGTCCTTCTATTTTAGAACGATTTAAACAGGCAGACAAACGCAGTGAAAGAATCACCGAAGGTGCACTTTCACCACTTGTCAGACAGGCGGAGTCTTTTGCCTTATATCTTCATTCCGAGCCGCCGGAGTCGGATGAAACTTCTGAACTAACAGTCGATGTGATGCAAGAGATATCGGAGCCAGAACCAAAAAGACTTAAACCGAAGTTCAAGGTTATTGGCACTATGTACAATCGTTCTAAACCAGAGAAATCAATGGCGCTTGTATCGGTGCCCGGCAAAAAGCCTCACTGGGTGAAACGAGGCGCGCGTTTGGGACATTTTATTGTCGAAAAGATAGAGCGTGGGTTGATTGTTTACAACGATGGCGACCGTTCCTGTAAGATGGCAGTTGATATGAAGGACCCCGACCAGATAGCACATACCAGACGGGCAACGCTGGTATCGAGCCAGACTGAAATGCCTCAACAGGGAGCTGCAGGTCCAAACGAGCCGGTAAATAAACCTTAGCCGCTGTATTACTCTGGTTCATAAAGATTGGAGGAGCGGCTGATAGTCAACAATACAGAAAGAAAAGACAAAACCAAACAAAGTGTGGTTATGAGGTGAGATTTGCATTATGAACTTCAAAGCTGCGGAAATAAAGGATAAACATCCCAAGATTCGAGAATTTCATCAGTTCGTTTTCTGGGCAGCATTAATGATTTTGGTGTTTGCCGGATGTAATACAAATCCACCTTTTGAAAGTGCATGGTCTGGGCAAAGCGAAGAGCATGTGTTTGACTTGAAACACATAGGTAATGAACAGTGCGTCGCCTTTCTATCCAAACTAAATCTCGATCATGTTTCAACGATCCCCGAGGTCAGTGCCGTTTCTGTCAACGGTTCCCCTGAACAAATTCACCGAGCAAAGCTCGTCCTTGAGTTGGTTGATGTGCAGGAATACTTCGTAATAGAGAATCTTGGCCCTGCTTCTAAAGCCAGGACCTTCCCATCAAACACACAGTTAGCAGAAGCGCTTGGTAATATCAGAATCGGCACATTTAACGAGCCTCCTCAGTCGGATAAGCAGACGCGGGGAATTATAGATATTCAAGGAGACGCCGTCCTTGCGATAATACCGGCTCGTAGTCAAGAGCAACTTCTAAACTTGCTTACAAACGGTATTAGCGAAACAGAACCCATCCACTCTACTCCGGTTCCCAACGAATCCGGCGAACCTGTTCCTGTTGAAGAAGTGTCTGTTACCTCTGCTGATATTGAATCTAAACAACCGAATACCGAGTCATCAAAGCAAGAGGCCATATTATCAAAAGCTCCTACGGCGGAAATACCCGCCAAGGAAGATGTGGACAAGGAACATCAGCCATTGATAGTTGATGCCGTAAAATCCAAGCCCTCTGCCCCGGATGATAAAGCCGTTTCCATGGATCCTGTAGCTCAGGAAGAAATTGCTTCGACCTCACAATCCACGGTTGCAAACGACAGCACCAGCGTGCCCAAGAGCTTAAGAATTATCCTGAAACCTTTAGGGGCCGGGGATAAAACTGGAAGTACAGAAACTATGATTTCCAGGGCGGCAGAGCTTCAAAATGGCGAGGATATGCTTGATATGGCCCTGCCCGAAAAAATATCATTGATTCAGTTACTGGATCTTGTCGGGGAATGCCTGGATCTGGACTATGTTTACGACCCCGGCTCGATTGAGAATCAATCTGTCGCCTTAAAACTCCGCGGTGACCTACAGGGTGAGATGAAGGTCAAAAACCTTTACACTCTTCTGGAAACAGTCTTGAAGTTCAAGGGTCTTGCTATGATACGGCGTGAAGAAAAGTTAGTTGCTATCGTTCCGATAAGTAAGGCGCTGGATACCGACCCTCAACTTGTAGATGTCCAAAACAAGACCGTCCAGGCAGGAGATGTAGTGGTAACACGTGTATTCGAGCTGCAATACGTAGATGTCGCTAATGTAACAACTCTATTGCAAAATATGAAACTGGGCGTGGCCGTTACACCATTAGAAGAAGCGCAACGGCTGATTGTCACGTGCTATGCGCATCGTATGGGCCGGATTGAGCAGCTTGTGAATATGGTTAACCGTCCCGGCAGAGCCAGAGAGTGTAGATTCCGACGACTGCAGTATGTAACTGCATCTCCGCTTATAGGCAAGATTCGTACTTTGGCGCAAGAACTTCAAGGAATCTCGATTACCTCTGCTTCGCCAGCGGCCAAACCCCCACCTCAGCCGGTCAAAATATTGAGTGCTTCTCTAAATTCCGTCGAATCTAATGCTGTAGAACCCAAGCCAAGGCGGCCAGTATATCTGGATACTGACGAGAGAACCAATCGTATTCTAATGATAGGTTATGAGGAAGAACTTTCACTCATAGAAGAATTAGTCGATGTTCTCGATGTCGCCCAAGAGGATTTACGAGCTCCCAGGGTCTATGATATTAAAAATGTGAAAGCACAGGCAGTTCTGGACAAGTTAAACAAGCTTGAGGTCCTTGGTGGGTCGACCACGCCTGCAAGACCTAGTGTTGGAGTCTCAAGCACACCACCTACTACCGACGGTATTGCAGGTGACGATGTATTGACCGAAAAGCCTCTTGTTGCAGTCCTGGAAGCCACGAATCAGCTGCTGATAAAAGCCACTCGTGAGCAACATGCTCAGGTAAATGAGTTTTTGGACTATATTGATGTATCGCCTGAAGACCTGCGAACTTTAGAAGTATATGAAATCCGGCATGTGGATGCCGATATGATAAAAACAAAACTCGAACAACTTA
>JASFVS010000087.1:0-9582 GCA_050049715.1 Phycisphaerales bacterium | reverse complement strand
CAAATAGAAATACTACAGGAAAAAATTGAACGCGAAGAAGAACGCCTTACTAAAAGAGAAGAAAGATTGATAGGCAAATATAGTCGCCTTGAGAAAACACTGTCTTTGTTGCAACAACAGATGGGCGCCTTAGGTATGTCTATTTCTTCCTAAAGGCCGAATTATTCTATAGCTTATAATACAGCCATTCCTAAGTGGGGATTCTGAAACACTTTTTATGACATCTGGGAAGCTGCTTTTTTACGACGTAAACGATAAATCATTGCTAACACCTCGGCTACCGCCACAAACAAAGCCTCAGGTATTGGATTACCAGGCTCAACGGTTGAATATATCGTCCTCGCCAATTCGGGTCTTCTTACAATCGGCACACCATAAGCTCGTGCTATCTCTCTGATTTTCTCCGCCAAGTGGTCTGCCCCTTTAGCCACCATCACAGGCGCTTCCATTGTTTTAGCCTCATATCGCAACGCTACTGCCACATGTGTTGGATTGACAAGAACAACACTGGCTTTAGGTACCTCCTGTAAAATACGCTTCAAAGCCGCTTGAAACTGGATTGTCCGGATTCGTTTTTTGACCTCCGGCGAACCTATTGTATCTTTAAGTTCTTCTTTCACTTCCTGTTTTGTCATCTTTAGGTCGTTGATATATTTCCATTTTTGATATATAGCATCAGCAATGCACATAATCAACAGAGCAATACCAATGCGTATTATTAAACCGAATATGATCTTTGCAGTAATTACAAGTATTTGTGCAGACCATGCCCACCGAAGCCCGGCAAGCGTATCGAGCCGGTCACGAAGATAGAACCAGGCAATCAGTGAGATAACTAACAACTTTAATATCGATAACAGGAGTTTTACAAGCGCTCGAGCGTTAAATAGCTTACTTAATCCTGCTATAGGATTTAGCTGGTCAAATTTCAACTTCAAAGCTCCCGGAGAATAATTCCAACCACTGACAGCAATGCTAGCTATAACAGAACCTGCAACAAGTGCCGCAAGAATAGGGATAATCGTAATAAACAAGCTGACAGTTTTTTGGCCGACGAAACTCAAAAACGATTTATTGTCAAAAAAAATGCTATTATCACACGTCATTCCCTGCCTTACTTGTATCATTAACCATCGCAGTAAATTCGGAGCTAAGAAAGTAACCATTGCCACCAAAACCAGAAGCGTCACAATCGATGTAAGCTCCTGAGATTGTGGTACCTGCCCCTGGCCTCTGGCTTTACTCAACCTCCTACCTGTTGGTTTTTCTGTCCTTTCAGCAGCCTGATCTGGCATAATCTACCCCGGATTTATCTCACACAGGTACCAGTTTCCCCATCCAATCAGCAAATTCCGCCACAAACGTATTAATAAATGGTAAAAACACCACAACCATTAACAATCCCAAACCTACACGCATTGGCAGACTGATAAATAGAATATTCATTTCGGGAACCATTCGTGCCAACACAGCCAAGATGACCATTAACACCAAAAATGCTGCCAATATTGGAGCCGCTAACTTAAGACCGGCCATTAACATTGTAGAACCCGCCGATACTATTCCATCAGCTAAAACCGGTATTGTCGGGACACTTCCGGCAGGAAATGTTTCGTAACTTCGTGAGACAATCAACAAAAATAAATGATGACCGTTCGCACTAATAAAAAGTAATATAAAAATCATCTCCAATAAACCACCAAGCGGTTGAGTATCCTCGCCAGTCAAAGGGTCCAAAACCTGAGCCATCGCAAAACCCATTTGCCGTTCGATTATACGACCGCTGAATTTAACTGTGGCAAACAGAAAATTAGCTATTAATCCCAGAGCCAGTCCGTAGGTGGCTTCATTGGCCAAAAATAATATCGCTTCGATAAAAGAAACTCGTCCAGTCTCGAAAGGTACAGACGTAATCATCGAAAAAAAAATCGCCAGTAAAACCGTCAGTGCAACCTTTATCCTAACAGGAATGCTTTTCCAGCCAAAAATAGGAAGTATCAAAAAAAATGCTGATATTCTTGTCAGCACCATTACAAAACCAAGTAATTTTTCAATTATCAGTTCCATATCTTTTTACTGATGAATTGTCTCACATCACAGGAAAATTTATGGGCGTCTTATTAACAATTCCAAGCTATTAGTCTCATTGCCCAATACTCTGGATATAACCAAATATTTCTCTGGTAAATCTTAGTATCACTTCAAGAGTCCATCCACCACAAACCAACATAACAACTCCAACGGCCAAAATTTTCGGAACTACCGTTAAAGTCATATCACGTATTGAGGTTACTGCCTGGAATAGAGTCACTATTACCCCCACAATCATACACGTGAGCAGAATTGGAGCAGCCACAAGCAAAGCAGTCTCAAGCGTATGCCTGCCCATATAAAGGATGAAACTACTATCCATAATTTGTATCTCGATAAATATATCGGTTCGCGATCATCCACCACAGGTGGATTTCCAACGGGCGCTCCAGAATCAGACTTCCCAGTCTTATGTTTCTCCTTGTATTAATAGTCAATTGAAACTCATACTAAGACTCTGAGCTAATAGTCCCCAACCATCAACAAGAATGAACAATATCAGCTTCAAAGGCAGTGAAATCATCATTGGGGGCAGCAGCATCATACCAGCACTAAGCAAAACACTCGCAATAACCATATCAACCAGCAAAAAAGGTATAAACAAAAGACAGCCTATCTCAAATGCCGTGCGAAACTCACTAATAATAAATGCCGGAATAACGATATGGAAATCTATGGCCATCAGGCTTGTGGGCGGCTCAATTTTAGCCATTCGTACGAAAAGAGCTAAATCAGCCTTGCGGCACTGCCGAACCATAAATTCCTTCATACAATCGCCGGCCCTTGAGCCCGCCGTTTGAAAATCAATCTCATTCGCGAGATAAGGCTGGATAGCATTTGCGTTGGCCTTTGCAAATGTCGGTGCCATTGTGTACAACGTCAGGAATAAAGCTAAACCCATTACTGCAATAGTTGGTGGTATACTTTGAGTAGTTAAAGCACGCCTGATAAAAGACAAAACGATAACTATCCTTGTAAATGATGTCATCATCACCAAAAGACTCGGCAGAATTGCTAAACCTGTAAAGATGATTACAAGTTTTACAGGAGTTGACCAATCCTTTCCTTCGGTCTGACTGGTAGTTGCCTTATCTATAACCGTCATCAAATCACCGACGCTTGGGACAGCATTCGATGGAAGATTTACAGTGGGAGCACCATCAGATTCTCCGGATAGAACAGGTTGCAATGGGGTGCTGGTACCCTGTCCAAATGAAAACCTGACAGGCACTAAGACAATTAATAGAAAAAACAATCTGATAATTTTATCGATCATCTATATTCTCAATATTATCTATTTGCCCTATCGATGACCCTGAAAAGACGCCGGTCAAGTCAGCCAATTTCGTAATGTTCTCGTTCGTACTACCTATAAGAAACTGTCGCTCGCCTATTTCAACAAGATGTACCGCCCGGCGCGGACCGAGATGGACAGTTTCAGCAATACGAATCTGTTTGCCCGGCAGATTAGTAATCTTCGGTAAAAACTTCTTTGAAACGTAAATCGCAACTGCCCCAACAGCGATAAGAAACAAAACCGAAATCATCATTCTGAAGGACAAATCATGACCAACTCGGCCATTTTCTACTTTAGCCGAAAAATTAGGGTCATTTCCAAACAAAGAATTGGAATCTGATTTCGACCCTTCTAACTCCGTTGCTTTAGTCGACGTCTGGCCAGAGCACACCAAGAGCATACCGACACCTAACGCAACTGTTATAAAAAAAACAACGACTTTTTTCCTACTTCGAATTAAATTTGAAAACATCAAATATAACTCTCATTCTGACATTTAACAGAGCATCCGGGCTTAGCTCACAAACAGGGCGCCCTTTTAACAATTTAGTGTGCAAATGGTGTGCCGAAACACTGGAATTGGCATATGTTGTTAATTAACAAAGTTTCCAACAAGATAGTTGATGTATAATTGTACAAATTGTCGAAAAACTTGACACGAACACAGATTAATCTTCCGCTCTGAGGACTGCTATAAGAATTTGCGTTTGCTTGGAAATCGGACTATCCCGCCTTACCCAATCACCTCCCGGCCCTGCCCCCCACCAATAAACAGACCACTTTGACCAACCTCCATCCTGTGTTTGCGAATCCGACACCGGTGACAGAATACTCCGGATATAATCCGCCACTGCTTTAGCCCGCTTTGCTGAAATCATCCATTGTTCCTTTTCACCTGCCTGGTCGCCTGCCAAACCGAGTACATATAATTTGACCGGCTTAGACCCGGGATCCTGCCGCAAATTCAAACAAAAACTACTTAAGAACTGCTTGGCCGATTCATCCAGGCGAGCGTCACCTCGAGCAAAACGAATGTTCGTTACTGAAAAATCAGTCTTCTTTGCACTTACATCCGAAGGCACAGCCTTCATATATTGATTTAGTTCATTGAATGTCCGACGAATTTCCTCCTCTCTTGCATGTATGCTCCTGCCCTTAAACGATTCATCAGGCTTTTTTATGAAATATTTAATTTTAATATTATCAAAATCAGCCTTTGACTTCCTTCCCAACAACAGACCGAGTCCGAGGTTTCTAAGTGAAAACGTAAAGGAATCCCGACCCCTCCCAATAAGCTCCGGCTCCTGCATGCTCGCAAGGCTTAACAGCATCACAAAGAAAGTCAACAGCAGCGTTGTCATATCTGAAAACGTAACGATATACGCCGGGACCTTATTGCCTTCTTCGGCCGACTGGTGCTTCTTTCTCAATCGTAAACACTCCGTTCTAACAAAACTATCTCGACTGTACGTTCAGATAACGAATCTGAGCGCACCGACTCACTACTTCCCAAGCTTTCTCGAGCTATAGTACTTTCTGATGAGATACTAAAACGTTCTTTATTAAGATTATGCTTAGTTGTAATATAATCCACGACCTCCCATGCTCTTGTCAGACCAATTTGTCCGATACTATCTTTACTCGATGGTCCATTCTCACTAACAACTACGCGGCCGGGCATCTTTTCTAAGAAGGTAGCCATCTTAGCCAAAGCACGGCGACCTTCAGATGAAATAATCGCACCTTTCCCCCAAAATACTTCTTCTGATGGGGTTAAAAACACTTTGCGACGACGAAAATCTGCAGGCCCTGTATCTTTTTTTGAGCGGTCCTTATAACCTTTCATCAAAGTCGGCTTCTCACTACCTTCTTCCAGTTCCGGTGTTTCTTCAATTTGATTAGTTGGTAAGAATGCCTCTTTGACTTTTTCGCCCTTTTTGTCAACCGCCGGCATAGACTCCGTAAGAATTATCTGTAATTTCCGAAAGATCTTCTCATCAAATGATGAGAAACTCAAAAGAAGCACAAAGAAAGTCAGCAAAAGCGTCATACAATCACTGAAAGTCACCATCCATTCCGGTGCACCCGGAGCATCATCGGATTCTGCCGGTTTATTTCCACGTCCCATTATACATCAGCCTTTATTTCTTCACGTCTGCTCTGAGATATGAACGCCTGCATTTTTTCTCGAACAACGGTCGGATTATCACCTTGTGCGACAGCACAGATACCCTCTACAATCATCTCTATTGCAATAATCTCCGCCTTGGAATAAATCCCAAGTTTCCCTGCTAAAGGGATAAAAATCAAATTGGCTGCTAATGCACCGTAAAAAGTAGTAAGTAAAGCCACCGCCATTCCACCGCCAATTGCATCAGGTGAATCCAGACTCCTAAGCATTTGCACCAAACCAATTAGCGTGCCTATCATCCCAAAAGCAGGTGCGGCCGCCCCCATAAATTCTAAAATCTTCTTACCGGTTGAATGACGCTCCTGGAGGTGTTGAACCTCCATAGACATAAGGTCTCGAATAACTTCTGGATCCTGCCCATCCACAACCATCTGTAATCCCTTGATGAAAAACGAATTACTTAACTTGTGAATCTCCTGCTCCAAAGCTAATGCTCCATCGCGCCTGTTGATTGCCGCGTAATTAACCATATTCTGAACCAGATCTGATTGTGATGGTATCTTAGCAATAATTGTTTTCTTAATTACTGAAAATATTCCTAAAAACTGGGGTAGTGAAAAATGTATAAGCGTAGCACACAACATGCCTCCTATTGTTATGGCCATTGAGGGAATATGGATGAATATCTCCCAACCACCACCGGCAACAATGGCAGATATAATAACCATAAAACCAAGAAGTATTCCTACAATCGTCGCAATATCCACAAGTTTAGCTTCCTTCAACTATATGTTTTAATCTCTGAGTTAAAGATGCGGCCAACTTAGGCTCAGTAGAGGTCAATTCCCCTAAAAGTTTGGCCTTTGTCCTATCAGTCATATAATACAGAATCTTCACTGCTTCATCAAAACCGACACTCTGCTTATCAATCTTTTCAGGCTGCGTCTGGCTTGTACACATACTAATCACTATTTTACTTGCACTGGACGCATCCATCTTGTCATAGGTAGCCGCTATTAATACCAGATTGGCTTTCTCGGTTTGAGCTATCGCAAGCCTGCTTTTAAGTAATTTATCCTGTTCATTCTTGATATTGGCTGCAACTGAAGCAAGTTCAACGCGCATATTATTAAGGTTCTCAATATCTTTTTTTAATGCAGTCTGCGCTAATTGTAACCTTTGTTCCTGTACCTTAATGTACTCCAGCCTATCGTTATACTCCTTCATTTTATCCCGAACTTCGAAGATAAGACTCTTAAGCTGCTTTTCCGTCATAGCTTTTTTTTCTTTTTCGGAAATCATTCCAACTGCACTCGTCACATCAATTCCAGGCTGAATAAATTCAGGACTCATCTCTATACTTTCGAGCTTCGGCTGATCCGATTCATCGGTAACAGGTTTCGGTTGCGGTTTAGTAAGCCAACCGAAAACAAATGCCCCGGCAAAACTTAATAAACCTGATGCCGCCGTGATTATTATTAGTTTTTTACTCACTGGGCTTCTCCTAACTTCTTACTTTTCGGACAAATGAAACTATAGCTCTCTCATCCAATTGTTGTTGCTCAAGTTTCTCTTGTTCTTTTATAAACTGCATCTTCGCTTCGTTTCGTAATCTTTCCATGCCCTCTTTCAATCTTCTGAGTTTTAAAACTTCCACAATCTTATCTCTTTTCTGCGCTTCCAGCTCAGTTACTTTATTTTCGAGTTCTTTAATACGCTCATCAATCTCACTCGAATACCTTAAAAAAAATTCCTGTTTTCCCAATCTTTTACCAGGATTTTCCTTACACAAAGCGTTAATAATATCTTCCAATGTCTTCCGCTGTGCCATCAACAGACCTCGCGTCTGGGCCAATTTTTCCGTCAACTCAAATAATTCCGTTCTGGCCTTTTGCTCTTCCTTTCTCCTTACATCAAGGACACGCTGTAATCGCCATACGAACCGCTTCATCTTACCTCTAACTTTTCAATTCTCAGTTCCTGACTATTTTCTAAATATCACCTTATTACCTCTGTTCACAAAGCAACTCATGCCATGACCGGGTAATTGTAGTCAATTGCTTAACGGTTTCTCCGAAATCAGTTCTGTCTCGAACAGGCTGAACAAGAAAGTTGTTTATCCTGTCAATCAAAGCTATAGCTCCGTCAATACGTCGATTGCTGCCTGACGAAAACGCACCAATGTTTATCAAGTCTTCCGCATCAATATAGATAGCATATATTTCTTTGAGTTTCTGCGCGGCAAGTCTATGTTCCTCACTGACCACCGCAGGCATTAATCGGCTGACACTCTGTAAAATATCCACGGCAGGATAGTGACCTCTTTCAGCCAATTTTCTCGATAGCACGACATGCCCATCTAAAAGACTCCTGGCACTATCAGCAACCGGGTCGGTCAAATCATCATTCTCAACCAATACTGTCAATATACCTGTAATACTGCCGGTTTTGGCACAGCCTAAACGTTCGATAAGTCTTGGCATTAACGAAAACACACTTGGGCAGTAGCCTTTTGCCGCTGGCGGTTCACCTGCAGCAAGGCCTATCTCACGCTGGGCCTGGGCAAAGCGGGTAAGTGAATCCATCATAAACAATACATCTTTGCCCTTATCCCTGAAATATTCTGCTATTGTAACAGCCACAAACGCCGCTTTTACTCTTTGAATTGGAGGTGAATCCGAGGTGGCAACAACAACAACGCTTCGCGTCAGACCTTCCGGCCCAAGATCTCCCTCAAGAAATTCTCGAACTTCTCTACCTCGCTCACCTATTAACGCCACGACATTGACATTTGCCTCACTCGAATTTGCAATATCACCGAGTAAAACACTCTTGCCCACTCCGCTGCCTGAGAAAATGCCAACGCGCTGTCCCTTGCCACAAGTCAGCACCCCATCCAATGACCTTATACCCAACGCTAAAGGGTTGGTAATTTTACTTCGGTTTAAAGGCTTTGGGCTACTCGCATCCAAGGCCTTCTTATCATTCCCTGCCAACGGTCCTTTATTATCTATTGGTTCCCCTAACCCGTTAACTACTCTTCCTAATATACTATCACTCAAGACAATATGACGTGGAGTAGTTCTGGCAGTTACAGTATCTCCTGGCGATATCCCACCTATGTGCTCCAGAGGCAACAGGATAAGATGGTCATCATGGAAACCCACAACCTCCGCCAGCACACGCCGACCATCACGAATTCGTATACCACAAAGTTCTCCTAAACCCACTGCCGGCCCATTAGATTCAACTGTCAGACCAGAAACCCTCACAACAAAACCCTGACAATCCAATAAATTAACACCGCGAAGCGCTGAATGAAACTTCTTAAAATCAATTACACTACTAATATCACTCTTAGCCATAACTTACCCCGCCTTTTGAAGAGCTTTACTGACTCGCTCCAAATGTTCATCAATCAAAGACGTAATAACTCCCTTGGGACTCTCCAACAAACACTCTGCCCGTCCTATTTTTGAGTCAGAAACAAACTTAATTCCTGCCAATTCGCTATCCGGTTCATCCTTCTGGGCTTTCTGACATTGCGTGAGGTCATCCGGATTCAAATGCACTACAATATCCTCACGAGTCGGAGCATTTTTAAGCGCTTCTTTGATAACTGACTCTATCTCATAATCCCCATCTTCTACTTTCTGCATCAAAACCTTTCTTGCAATTTCTACTGAAAGCTTGGCAATTTCATCTTTATGCTCAACAAATAACTTATCACAAAACTCATTAAGCTTGGCAATCACGGCATTAAGTGCCTGACAAGTTTGTAAAAAAGCAGTCTTTTGAGCCTCCACTTCCTGTGTCAGGGCTTGTTCGATACCTGCTGACGCCGCCACTCCGCCACCAACTGATAATTTATCCTCCACAACGCCATTGTTATCCAGTATTTTAGCTGATGCAATCGGCTTCTCAAAATGAACTGTAAGAGTCTGTGACATCCTTTAACGCCCTACCATTCTAAGTTTGCCCTCCTCGTTGGCTTCTCGCAACGGAGCGACAACTTCTTCTCTTGCCTCAAGAACTTCTTTTTCCAGCGGCTCCTGCATCAGTG
>JASFVS010000386.1:0-3022 GCA_050049715.1 Phycisphaerales bacterium | reverse complement strand
CTGCGATTATGTTCATAATTCATGCCTTATAACTCATTTTTACCCGTATCTTTCTACTCTATTTTTTTGCCTATGTCAATCTTTAACAATAACTTATGAAAATTGTAAGATTCCAGTAGACAAATTGCCTTATTTAATCACTATGTTTATAGATTATGTCAAAATCTAAAAGGGCCCTGATTTGACAGCACCAAATGATAAAACACTGATTCGGGCTGTTTTAGCCGGTGATAAAACAGCCTATCAAAAACTCTATGACCGCTACGCTCCGCTGGTTCGGGCGGTCTGTTACGATACGACATGTAATGTCACCGATGCCCAAGACCTCGCTCAGGATGTATTTATGCGAGCGTACGAGAAATTGGAAAACCTGCGTAATTCGGAATGTTTTGGAAACTGGCTTGTTGGAATTGCCAGGCTGCGATGCAAGGAATGGCGACGGCAGAAGTTCCGCAATCGGGATAAGAAATCTGAATTAGAAAACAAAGATTTAACCATTGCTGATACACCAAATAACGGCCAGATAGAAAGGCTTCGAGAAATGATTACGACATTGCCGGAACAAGAACGGTTGGCTTTACACGCGTTTTATTTGCAGAACAACTCGGCTGACAGTGCCCGTAAAGTATTAGGATTATCGAGGTCAGGTTTTTATCGTGTTCTCGAAAGGGCACGAAAAAGGCTGGAACGATTATTAACTGAAAAGGGGGATTTCTAATGGAATCGCCACTGGATAACGATTTGAATAAAGCGTACGAAGCATTTACCCAAAACCACGACCATCTTCGCGAAAAGTTGATGGCTTCGTTGCCCTATAGCCTCAAACATCACAAACAAGCGGGACATATCAGCCATCTCTTAGCGTTTACAGGAGAAATTATTATGAGAAATAGAATAACGAAATTAGCCGCTGCGGCGGTGATAATAATCGCTGTAATACTTTGTATCGGTTACATCGGAGGCTCACCTGACGGCACGAGTGTCGCCTGGGCCAATATTACTCGCCGGTTAAATGATGTGGATCATGTACATTTTTATGAAGTAGAAAACTATGAAAACAGTTTCCCTTCTATACGTGAAGGATGGTATGCTCATGGGCAATTACGAAACCGCAGTTGTGGGGGGTATAGTAGCTATGGAGGCTATCAGTCATTTGATAATGGCAAGACGTTTAAGATCTTCGATAGACATAATAATGTAACTGCCCTTGGAAAATCAAATTTAAATAAGTATAAAACTTTTTTTGAAGCAATAACAGAGGGAAAATTGTCCTTTGATTCTTCCCAGTTTTACAATAAAACACCTGAGTTTGTTAGTTCTGATTTTTTGATTTATGATTTTGAACCACCTACCAAGGAATCTGACTGGATAGAAAAAATATCTGTGACTGTCGGCAGAAATTCTCTGATGCCGATACAGATTAAAACTTATTTTAAAATTGAGAAGTGGTATTGTGTGAATAACGTTCTGCTCTTCGATTACGAGGAGCCGGAAAAACCTGAAGAGTTTTTCGAACCGCCAACGGAGACGCGACCTCCACACGGTATCGGTCGGGTTGTTCTCGGAGGTGAGCCGGTCGAGATTGAGGTCAATAATTCACCCGGAATTAAAAAAGCAATAGTACGTTTGCATGAGAAATTCGACGGGCCAGCTAAAGATTTATTGATACCATATCGTGGGAGATATGAGATAACGGGCGGTCCTGTTTACTTCATGGAGATAACGTTCATTAGCGACGAAGGATATCGAAGTATCACAGCGAAAAGATGTCCGTTGTGGCCTAATCAGGGAGTCAAAGCAGCTCTCGGGGGTGGTAATTGGCCTGACGGTAAAGAACGCAATATTCGTTACACACCGGTGTTGAAGCCAACGGATAAGGACAATGAATTTATCCTCGAGCTCAGTTGCTGGTTACGCACAAAATATCAATTTTGAGCTTTTGTTATTGAAAAGCGCAGGCCGGGCTTAGGTTTAGCTCGGCCTTTTTAATAGAGAAATTTACTCTTTAAGTTCTTTGACTTGTTGCCATAAAAGCTCGCTTAATTCTTTGATTCCGGAGCCGGTGACCGCCGATATTGCGTGGACCTCTTTTTTTAGTTTCTTCCTGAGCTCTTCAACGATTTTCCCATCCGGGTCGAGGTCTATTTTATTGGCGACAATGATTTCCTGCTTTTTGGCCAATTCCTTGCTGTATAGCTCTAATTCGTGGCGGATGGATTTATAATTTTCCGCAGGGTCGGAGCCGTCCGTTGGCATGATATCGATGATATGGGCGAGTATAGTTGTTCTTTCTATATGTTTGAGAAATTCATAGCCGAGCCCTGCACCACCATGAGCTCCTTCGATAAGGCCCGGAATGTCGGCCATAACAAAACGCCGAAAACCACTTAGCTCGACAATTCCCAACACAGGCTCAATCGTAGTAAAAGGATAATCGGCAATCTTCGGCCTTGCCGACGAACAGCGGGAGATAAGCGTGCTCTTACCCGCATTTGGCATACCGACCAGCCCGACATCGGCGAGGAGTTTTAATTCGAGCCTGATATTTCTTTCCTGGCCTTTTTTGCCGGGTTCGGCATTTCTCGGCGTCTGATTGGTAGACGTTGCAAAAGCTTTGTTTCCTCTTCCGCCCTTACCACCACGGCAAACGCATACTTTAATTCCCAGCTCGTTCATATCTTTAAGAAGCAAATCGAGATCGATATCGTAAATGAGCGTACCCGGCGGGACCTTGATTATCAAATCATCGCCGTTCGCACCATACTTATTGCTCCCCGAACCGGGCTGGCCGTTCTTGGCATACCAGTGGTGTTTACCGGCGAAGTCCATTAAGGTATCGACATTATCAACGACCTGAAAATAAACACTGCCGCCTCTGCCGCCGTCGCCTCCATCGGGGCCAGGATCAGCACCGCCTCCATCGACACCCGCTCGAATGTCAAAACCGCCGCCAGCACCGCCACCACGGCCACCGTGACGAGGACAATAATGATCACTTTCCAGTTTGGTTTATCCGAAGGCA
>JASFVS010000387.1:0-3022 GCA_050049715.1 Phycisphaerales bacterium | reverse complement strand
TGTTTCTGCCGCCGGCTCTCGGAAACTCATCATCGTAATCATTGCTGTAGATAAGCATTGCCTTGCCTAAACCGGACAGGTTTGTCCCGCAGACCATTCTAAAGGCAATTTGCCTCACTCTGGCCAGCGCAGGCATTAGAATGCCCATCAGCAAAGCTATAATCGCGATTACGACCAAAAGCTCGACTAATGTAAAACCTTTCTTCCTCATGTTTTTCTCCTTTTCTTTCTACTCTATAAGATTCGCAAACCCGACCGTTTTAAGTACGCCTCGATTTACATTTTGATATATAAATGCTTACTGCCACATCAATACCGGACACTAAACACCGCTTTTTTGCGAACCTCCTTTTAATTTAAACTTTTTGCCTAAAACGGTCGGTACAATTTCGTAATATCACTTTCTGCCAACAGGGTTCGTACATTTCACTTTACATACTTCCAGCATAGTTGCCGATTCGAAGTTATAAGCCAAACCGTAAAATGCGCTCTTTAAGGCAGGTGGGCCTTATGATATGACTTTTCGACTAAATTATGATGACGGTTTAAATTATGATAACAATACTTTTCAAACCAACCTGCTTCGTTTATAATCCTATCACAGGCTGGCTTTCCTGTCAAATAAATTTCGGTGAATTTTTCCCAAGTTTCTTGAAAAATTTGACAATTTGCTTAATATCCTTGTTTTTAGCCTGGAATTGTTGATATGGACACCCAAAAGACCTACGAAAATGTTAATAAACTGCTAAAAAAACACAATCAAAGTCATCTTTTAGCCTTCTGGGACCAGTTAAGTGCCGATAAAAAGCAGGATTTGCTATCACAAATCGACAAGCTGGATCTCGCGAAAATAGAATATTGGGTGGAAAACTTCGTTAAAAAGACAGCTCCTCATGAGATAAGCAGCAATTTGGCCCCTGCGCCGTCCTACAGCCCATCCCCGGCAGGTCCGGAACAACAGAGTCATTATGCCGAAGCTACAGAACTCGGAAGAGATTTAATCAAGTCCGGTAAGGTCGCCGCATTTGTCGTTGCAGGAGGCCAGGGAACCAGACTCGGATTTGACGGCCCAAAAGGTAACTTTCCCATCAGCCCTGTAAAAAACAAAACGCTGTTTCAAATCTTCGCCGAATATATTGCAGCGACCTCGAAAAAATATCAAACTACCTGCCCTTGGTACGTTATGACCAGTCCTCTCAACCATACCCAGACAGTAGAAGTCTTTGAATCCAATGACTATTATGGGCTGAATAAGGAGAACGTTTTTATATTTCAACAGGGTACATTACCCAATTTCGATTTCGATGGCAGGATACTGCTGGCAGATAAATCCACACTGAGCTGCTCACCGGACGGCCACGGCGGAAGTCTAAAAGCACTCCATACAAGCGGCGCCCTTGAAGATATGAAAAAACGCGGCGTAGAATTTATCAGCTACTTTCAGGTCGATAATCCTCTAATAAATATTTTCGACCCGCTCTTTATCGGACTACACGTTCTCGGTAAGGCTGAGATGTCATCAAAGGCCCTGATTAAAACCGGCCCCTTTGAAAAGATTGGTAACTTTTGTTTGGTTGATGGAAAGATTACCGTCATCGAATACAGCGATTTTCCTGACAATATAGCCGAAAGACGAAACCCGAACGGCTCACTGACCTTTGAGCTCGGAAGTATCGCCATCCACATTATTAGCAGAACATTCGTTGAAAAACTCAACGCCGGCGATTTTTCTTTGCCCCTGCACAAAGCTGTCAAAAAAATCTCGCACATCGATGAAAATGGTAATCCTGTCAAGCCGAATAAACCAAACGGCGTAAAGCTGGAGAGTTTCGTTTTCGATGCCTCGCCGCTGGCATCAAATTCGATAATTTTACAGACTCTGCGAAGTGAAGAATTCGCCCCGACCAAAAATGCCACAGGTGTTGACAGCGCCGAAGTAACGAGGCGGATGATGACTGCACGTGCCGCCAAATGGCTCGAATCGGCAGGCCTGACCGTCCCCAGAAAACCGGACGGCACTATAGACTGCGTGCTTGAAATCACCCCAGGCTTCGCTCTGGAAAAAGAAGATGTCAAGGCAAAGCTGAATCAGATACCACAAATCAAACCGGGCGACAAAATCTACTTAGCCTGAGACGCCGGATTATTTTCTGAACACCCACTTTCAATAATCTAACATTTACCGTGTATAGAATTTATGAACAGTCTCCGTGGCATATTTTTGACCCGGCTTTAACACAACGGACGGAAAGTTCGGCTTATTGGGAGAATCAGGAAAGTGTTGTGTTTCCAGACAGAAACCGTAGTGTTTTTTATACACCTTGCCACCCTTGCCGGTTATTGAGCCATCCAGAAAGTTCCCCGTGTAAAGCTGGATGCCCGGCTCCATAGTATATATTTCCATCACACGCCCGCTGGTAGGCTCGAACACTTTAGCGGCCAAAGCGATTTCCTCGCCGCCATTAAGAACATAGTTATGGTCATAACCGCCGGTAACCTGAGCAATCCGGGAGCCAATCGACATCGGTAGGGTGAAATCCATCGGTGTTCCTTTAACGCTTTTAATTTCTCCGGTAGGTATCAGACCTGCATCGACCGGCGTAAAATTATCAGCCTCAAGGGTAAGCTCGTGGCCGAGAATATCACCAGTTCCCTGGCCTGCAAGGTTGAAATAGCTGTGGTTTGTCAGATTAATAACGGTTGTTTTGTCCGTTCCGGCCTCATAGTTTATCTTCAGTTGGTTATCAGCCGTAAGGGTGTAAGTAACCGTGCACGCCAGATTGCCCGGGTAACCCTCCTCACCATCCTCGCTGATATAACTCATTTTAACCATCGCTCCATCGGCATCGTGGCCTATGTCCTCAAGATTCCAAACTACCTTGTCAAATCCTTTGACGCCACCGTGCAGATGGTTCGCGCCGTCGTTTGTAGCTAATTTATATTCCACACCATCAAGCACAAATCTGCCCTTGGCGATTCGATTAGCATATCGGCCGACAGTCACTCCGAAGTAAGGGTGCGA
>JASFVS010000385.1:0-3027 GCA_050049715.1 Phycisphaerales bacterium | reverse complement strand
TGAGACGTTCCAGCATGCTAAACGCGATGGTCTTTTCGTCGATAACATAAGGCCGGGCGTAAATAGCGGCATCGACATTGCCATCCGAATCGCTGGTAGCTAAAACACCCGTCCCTATTGTGTTTTCGAAATAATCAGCCAGATTCATTTTTTTCTCCTATTAGCTTTAATGGCTTTTAAGGCTTCTTTGACATCAGGATACTTGAATTCAAAGCCTGCGTCCAGTAGTCGTTTAGGGTAAACTCTTTGGCCGGTTAGAAGCATCTCATTAGCCATTTCGCCTAACGCCAGTTTTAAAATAAAACCGGGGAAGAATAGCCAAGACGGTCGTCTCCAAGTCCAGCCCAGTTTTCTGCAGAATCTTTTCATTGTGACCGGCTTAGGTGAGGTTAGATTGAAAACGCCTTTTAAGTTTTCATTTTCCATTAAAAATTTTATAGCCGCGACCTGGTCCTCGAGATTTATCCATGAAAACCATTGCCTGCCGCTGCCGGGGTGCCCGCCAAGAAAAAAACGGAACGGCAGCATTAATCTTGGGAGCGCCCCTCCGGTATTTCCGAGGACAACTCCCGTGCGAATTACCACGCATCTAACGCCGGATTCATCCATCTGGTTTGCAATGATTTCAATTTTCTGGCACACATCCGCCAAAAATCCTTTACCGGCCGGCGATGTTTCGTCCAACCTCTCATTGTTGCAAGGACCATAGTAACCAATTGCCGAAGCCTGAATTACTACGGTGGGCTTTTTGTTCACCAGTTTTATAGCCGAGAGCATTGCTCTGGCGCTATCTAACCTGCTATGTAGTATTCCGACCTTTTTGGATTTGTTCCATCTGCCCGAGGCGATGTTTTCACCGGCCAAATTGATAATAGCGAATGCACCGTCCGCCTGCTGTACCCAGCTTCCCATTGACCTCCCATCCCATTCCACGACTTTAGACCAGTTGGCTGCTAAGGTGGCGGCTCTTCTTGCATCGCGTGATAATGCAATTACTTCATAATCTTTATGAAGCTCTTTGCATAATGCTCTACCTATAAAGCCGGTTGCACCGGCTACTACTACTCGCATAGTGTACCTTTATGATTTTTCCTCAAGAGACTGGATTTTCTTCACATAAGCATCGACGTTGAATTTTCTTTTTAATCCCGCAGCGTTCATATAGCGAATCTTACCGAAAACCGGTCTTTCGGGCCAGGGTCTGTCGTGTTTTCCGAAACACCAGGCCACGCCTGCAAAGCCGTTCGGATTTCTGCCGTCAAGCTCGTATTTATTGTTGAGGTATAATGCTGTTTTGAATGCAGTTGCCGGATTGTTTGTCCATTCGAGAATCTTTTTGCCCCAGTACATTCGCATATAGCCGTGCATTTTGCCCGTAAGAATCATCTGTTTTTGTGCGGCGTTCCAGTATTGGTCGTGGGTTCGGGCTGTTTCAAGCTGTTTGGTTGAATATATGTACGGCCTTTTGTCTTTGCGGTGGAAGTTCAGGGTTCTTACCGCCCAGGCCGGCAGGGAGTTAAACTTGTCGTAATCTTCATTGTAAAAAACGAAATTGTAACTAAGCTCTCTACGAACGATAAGCTCTTCCAGATATACATTTTTACCGGGGCCGGCGGTCTTGAGAACGTTTAGTGCGATGTACAGGGGTGAAATCTGTCCGAAATGCAGATAGGGGCTCATATTAGAGACACAATCTTCATTAGGGTCGTTACGGAGTTTGGCGAATTTACCGAGCTTTTTTCGCAAGAAGATATTGAGATGCTGTTTGGCCTGGCTGGTGCCGCCGTGGAAAGTATCAACCCTGGCAACGCTTTTGTCGATTTTTAGTTTTGAGATTGCCTTATCAATATTATCAATGTTGAATGATGTAAATTTCAGGCGGAGTGAGCTCAGTTTAGGTTTTTTGTGTTTTACAGACAGGAGATATTGGTCGAGTATTTTATTTATCCTTGGCCGGAAGGTACCTGCCGAGAAGTTTTCTTTCGAGGTGGCTTGTTCGACCGGTACAATAAGATTGGTTTCAAGTTCCAGTAACGGGCAATCGATTTTTTGAGCGACTTTATTCCGCCATTTTTTTTGGATTCGTAGATGGCCGGCGTCAACGACCGCTATAGCTGCGTCCTTTGCTAATTTGATTATACTCGAATCGGGCGATTCGTGCCGAATAACCATTTGTATGCCTTTGGCGCGAAGGTCTTTTTGGACTTCTCTGAGTCCTTCCAGCATAAAGTAATAATGTCGTTGGTTTGCATCGGGCCAGTCATCCGTTATGCCGAATGATACCAGAAGAGGTTTTTTAAGTTCGTTGGCTTTGTGAATGGAGTATTCGAGTGCGTGATTATATTCGGTTCGCTGAGCGGCCTGCATCCAGTAGAGTATATATTTTCCATCTCGCGGGGGTTTATTATTCAGAGCTTTTATTCTTTCGGATTGAATCATTTTTACTCTATGTCCCCAAGTAAGTGTATCAATTGCGGATTCGCCGTTTGTATGTCAGGGTAAAAGTGCTTTAGCGCCAATCTTTGCTATTCATACTAAGGCTGTTTTATAAAGACAGTATAGAATATTGGTCTTCATTTTATAAGAACTTAGACATTCTTAAAAATGCTTTGTTGATTAAAAGCAAGGTTTATGCAACATTTTTTTTCGAATTGCCTTAATTTTACTTTTTATCAGGCATAAGTTAAGAAAAAACCTGAAAAAAGCTATAGAAGGCTGCATTATATATCTGTTTTTCTGTAAAGAGGTTACGATATTTTCTGTATGTCCTATAATTAAATAATAGTGTACTTGACAAGCTGTATTTGTTTTTGTATAATAGCCGCAAGTCAGGGATTCATTTTTGGGTGTAACTCTATGCGCATGGTTGTAAAGCAAAAAGGCGGTAATACCAAGGAATTTCAATTTATCGAGGGCCCGATTTCTATAGGCAGAGGGACCAATAACAGGATTTTTTTGCCGGACAAAGGAGTTTCGAGAGAGCATGCTGTGATTCACAGTACGAGTAACGGGAAATGGGTAATTGAA
>JASFVS010000086.1:0-9625 GCA_050049715.1 Phycisphaerales bacterium | reverse complement strand
TTCAACTGCTATTTGCTCTATTTTGTTCGGAGAGGACCCTAACGCATTCTATCCAGATACTGGTAATTTTTACTATCAAGGTGTCGCACCAAAGGCTGACGCTGAAATTTACGAATTCTGGCACTTCTTAACTAATAACGTATTCGAACAATCACCACCGGACGCTGATATCATAACTATTGGCGTCGGTTATCAATTCGAGGACTGGTGGACGAGCGGCATTGAATCATTGGCCGAGCACTATGGTCTTATTGTCGTCGCCGGCATAGGAAACGGCACCGACGCTCATGACCCCGTCCTCAACCCAGGCGCCGGTGCAAACATTATCGGTGTAGGCGTAGTTGATTCCGTAAATACCGAAGACCCCATATCCAACCTTACACATTTCGCGCTGGCCTACCCGGAGCATTCAAGCTCCGGCCCGACCAATGATGAACGATGCAAACCTGATATTGTCGCACCCGCTAATTGCTTAGCCGCAAATGATAACGAACCCAACGCTTATGAACCTACCGGCAACTTTTCGAGTTTCTCAACTCCAATAGTTGCAGGCACAATCGGCCTGCTCGTTCAAAAAGCCAAACAGGATCCAAATTTAAGTCCGGCCCTTTCACCGGATGGCGGCAACTGTTTAATAAAATCTATTCTATTAAATTCAGCTATTAAGCTGCCCTACTGGCATAAAGGCCGTCTCCAAATAGACGATGACCATACGACACCACTTGACTACATTCAGGGAGCAGGCATGTTAAACGCAGTCGGAGCCTATCAGCAATTAATCGCCGGGCCAATGAAGCCGGGTGAGGTTTTAACAGCCGGCTGGGACTTGAACCAACTGGACCAAGTCCAAATAACTGAGAATATCTATAAAATCACTTTAGCCGAACCAGCCGACAAAATAATCAGCACAACAGCCGTATGGAACAAACATTACAACAACATATATCCTTTTGAGCCGGAACCACAAAAGGACAGCAATCTTCGACTCGAGTTATGGGTGGTTGATCCAGGCAACCCAAGCAATGACTATTTACTCGATTACAGTGACAGTACCATTGACAACGTAGAGCATATTCACACTCCCGCAGACCCAAATTATAATAACTACGAAATTATTTTGTCCTTCAGTGAAATGGACAATCACACCGAAATGACCCCGATCCAGAATTACGCTCTAACCTGGAACATTAGCGACAAACAGGATAATAACAGCATCTTTTGGTATGACCTTAATGCCGACGGTATTGTAGATGAGCTGGATTTTACTATTCTGCTCACCAACATTTTAAATAGCAAAAAATCACAAAGAAACTATCTACTTGGTGACATCAACGCCGATGGTATAATTGACATCAGTGATTTCAAACTCTTTTTCGAACACAACAATCGACAGGCCGACTGGTACACGAAACTGGAAGATAGTTCGTTATAACCCGCGTACAATAATCACATACGATTTGATACAATTGTGTTTTTAAAGGAGGAATAGAGAATCACGAAGGCGGCTATATCAAAATTTATTCTCGCTTCTTCTCTGCTATTGGTATTTCCTTCCGCGGACTTTGCTCAGGAGCCCTGGAAATTTATTGTTACCTGCGACAGCCGCGACTATAACACCGGATTTAATCGAACCATCGTAAGCGAACTTGCCAATGAAATTGTAAGACACGAAGTTGATTTTGTCCTCTATCCCGGTGATATTGTGACCAACAATTCACCACTCGGTCCAGCTGTATTCGAATCCCTACTCCGCGCCTGGGCTGATACATTGAAACCAGTCTATGATGCCGGCATCGCCGTCTACCCTGGCCGCGGCAATCATGAACTTTGTGATGTCTGGAATTCTTATCCTTTCCCGGGTACGAATCCGGACCCTAATGATAATAACATGCTGCGATGGCTCAATGTTTTCGGAAACGATTCCCGGCCTCAACAGAAACTACCCGACAACGGACCGGCAAACGAGAAGTATATGACGTATTCCGTTACACACAAAAATGCCTTTATCGTTATGCTCGACCAGTATGCTGGTATCAGACATGATTTCTATCACAGGATAAATCAAGAATGGCTGAATGACCAACTGGACGCAAATACAAAGCCGCATATTTTCATCGCCGGACATGAGGCTGCTTTTCGAACTTTACATACCGACTGTCTCGATAATTTTCCTGCTGAACGCGATGCATTCTGGGCCAGCATAAAAAACGCCGGCGGACTGACATATTTCTGCGGCCACGACCATTATTATGACCATTCTTACGTCGACGACGGCGATGGTAATCCGGACAACAACATTCATCAATTAATCGTTGCAACCGCCGGTGCATCACTTTATACATGGTCTCCACCCTACAACGGCAACAACAGTTTCTATGATGTGGAGCAAATATACCATTCCAGACAATATGGTTATCTTTTGGTAGAAATAGATGGACTAAATGTAACTCTTACATGGATAGAACGCAATTCCTATGACCTGAATATTCCCGGTATATACGAACCCAATAACGTATGGAGTTATACTGCTAATCCAAAACCGATACTGCTCCAGCCAAATGGCGGCGAGAACCTCAGAACAGCAGATACATACATAATCGCCTGGAAAACACCCGAAGGCGTGGATATAAACCATGTATTAATCGAATATTCACTTGATAACGGCCAAAGCTGGCAGAAAATCGTCTCCTGGCCAAATTCCGGCTCATACGAGTGGAATTCCATCCCAGCAACAAACTCAAACGAATGCCTGATTCGTATCAGTGATTTTGAAAATCCACTTTTAAGTGACATAAGCGATGAGGTATTTACAATATCTAAATGTCATACACGGCTTGTCGGCGATTTGAATAAAGATTGCTATGTCGATTTTCTGGATTTTGCAATATTAGCCGAAAACTGGCTAAAATGTGCAAATCCCTTAGACCCTAAATACAATGAGTAGTAACGACCTCTTTTAAATTTGATTCAGAAATTCATACTCCATTCTCTCACTGAAGCGGTAATTAGAATCTTCTTTCATTTTCATCTCATTTTTGGTAAAAAATGCAATAATAAATACGATTAATCCAATAAAACAGCGTTTATGAAACTGATTGTAAAAAAATCCAGATTACGAGGCCATGTGTTGATTCCCGGCTCCAAATCACACACAATTCGCGCTGTGGCGATAGCATCTTTAGCGTCCGGCCAAAGTTTCATCCACAATCCGTTAGATTCAAGCGATACACAATCCGCTGCAGCCTGCTACAGAGCCTTAGGCGCTGAAATCGATACATCCGACCCTGCACTCTGGAAAATTACCGGCACAGGCGGTAAAATTACCCCCCCATCGGAGATAATTGACGTGGGTAACTCCGGCACAACACTGCGTATCGCAATGGGTTCGGCCGCTTTAGGCCAGGCCGACCGGAGTATAACTTTCACCGGCGATGAGCAAATCCAAACACGACCTGTCGGGCCGCTTATGCAAGCTCTCAATGAACTTGGAGCTAAATGCACCAGTCTTAAAAATCAGGGCATGGTTCCCGTCGAGATAAGAGGCAAACTGACAGGTGGAAAAACCTCTATCGCCGCAACAACCAGCCAGTTTCTATCCAGTCTGCTGTTATGTACTCCTCTGGCACCTGAAGACACTGAAATAGATGTGACTTTACTAAATGAACCGGGTTATGTGCAGATGACACTCGACTGGCTCGATAAGCAGCAGATAGAATACGAAAATCAGCAGATGCAGAAGTTCAAAATCAAAGGCAATCAAAATTATAAGGCATTCGACGACACTATCCCCGCAGATTTTTCCAGCGCTACGTTCTTTCTCTGTGCTGCTGCAATATGTGCAGAAGAGGTAACATTACTTGGTCTGGATTTTTCAGACAGTCAGCCAGACAAAGCTGTAGTTGATTATCTAAAGGCAATGGGCTCTGATATAAATATTAGTTCAGATGCAGTAACGGTCAAAGCCGCTCCACTCAAAGGCACAGAGCTTGATATGAATAAAACCCCTGATGCACTGCCTGCTATGGCCGTCACCGCCGCTTTTGCTGAAGGTACGACCAAACTGGTTAATGTCCCACAGGCACGAAACAAAGAGACCGACCGCATAAAATGTATGGCCGAAGAGCTAAAAAAAATGAAAATAGATGTTGAAGAAACAACCGATGGCCTTATAATAGGCGGCGGCATACCCAAGGCGGCTGAAATGCACGGCTGGGCTGACCACCGAATCGTCATGGCGTTGTCTCTGGCAGGCTTGAATACTGTCAGTGAATGCGTCATTGATACTGCCGAGGCAATTAGCGTCACATTTCCCTGTTACGTTGAATTGATGAAGAATTTAGGCGCAAACATAGAAACAAAAGATTGATTGTGATTTACGCAACTATATTAAAACATTAAAGTCTAATTTTAGGAGATTAAACAGAAAATGATAGGCTGTCACATAGGACGTTGTTTTCAGGTAACTGTAGCCGGGGGTTCTTATCAGGAAGGCCTGACATCCATCTTACATGGCGTTCCACCGGGTATGACATTAACGGAACAGGAAATCTACGGCGACCTGCTACTTAGAAAGCCGGGAGCTGATGAATTAAGCAGTCCGCGAAAAGAGCCGGATCTGCCTGTTATTTACTCCGGTATAAATGTAGCCGATACAGTTGAAAACGCAGGGAATAAAAACCACACCAACGGCACACCTCTGGCAATCCTGATTCCCAACCTTGACCGCCATTTCATTCACATAAAGCAATATCAGGACACAAATCGTACGCCTCGTCCGGGCCATGCATCCTATGCTTCCTTCCAAAAATATGGCCCCAACGATGATGCTATTGGCGCAGGCATTTTCAGCGGACGCTACACTTCAACTATCGTCGCCGCCGGTTATGTTGCCAAAAAAGTCCTGAAGAAATGCGGTATTGAAGTGTTTTCCTATGTCAAAGAAATCGCCGGTGTTCGATGTCCTGATGTCCCGGCCGACAAGGCCTTAAAGTACACCGACGACTACAAGAAGATGCGCCACGACCACGACCCGTTTTATCAGGAGGTTTACGTCAAAGGCCGTATAAATATGGATATGAGGTTCCTGGAAAAGACCAGAGTATTAGCTGAAATCGAGAAGGAAATTGACGCTATTCGTGATAAAACCCCTGATTTCGATCCTGTTGCCATCAAAGAAAAATATGGTGTCCATTCCATAGTAAACTGCCCAGACATTGACGCCGCACAGGCGATGGTTGATGCCTGTAATCGTATCTCCGCAACGGGAGATTCCGTAGGTGGTGTTGTTGAAGTAGTCGTAACCGGCGTTCCGGCGGGATTAGGTGAGCCTGTCTTCTACAAACTCGACGGCGAACTCGGTAGAATGCTCGGCATCGGTGCCGTCAAAGGCGTCGAGATCGGGGCTGGCTTTGCTGTCAAAGATATGACCGGCTACGAAAATAATGACCAGATGCGAGCTGAAGCCGGCAAAGTCATTTTCGAATCGAATAATGCCGGCGGTATTACAGGCGGCCTTTCCACAGGCCAGTCGATTGTCGTCAGGCTTGCAGTCAAGCCTACACCAACAATTGACAAACCACAAAAGACTATTGACAAGTACACACTGGAGAATAAGGAGCTGGCAGCCATTACAAGGCGTGACCCCACCATTGTAGCCCGTATATGGCCGGTTGCTGAGAATTACACCGCTATGGTAATACTCGACCACATGTTCGCACACTATGGCTATCAGATGCTAAAGGGCAAATAACTACTCTTCTCCTCGAATTTCCAAATTTCAGGGATATTCGAGCGCAGTCGTACTTATCTACCTAGGGGTAGCTGTTAATTCAGCTGACCACCCTGTTTCGTTGCCGGACGCATCGCGTGCCTTGACACGGAAACGAAGACCTTGTCCGCTTCTACCCACCTTTACGAGATATGTCGGAAGCTCTCCTTCCGGGAATGTAATCCAGTCGCTGCTAAAACCTGACTCATTTGTACATTGGAAGAAATATTCCACGAAGCCGCTGTCATCGGTGGCCTCAACGCATCTCATTGTAACCCAGTATTCGAATGAATCAAGGATATCATCGCCATTATCGTCTATCTGAACTTCTCGAGGCGCACCATCAAGTCCATTCGGGTCATCTTCCATATCCCAAGCCATTGGATCCGGCGTAGGAGCCGTCAGGTCAATCACTACATCCGAAGTTGTAACAACAGTCATCGTTTCAGACCAAATGGTTTCGTTCTGATTGGGAGATTTATCTCTGGCCTTGACTCTATAAGAGTACTCTGTATCGGGGTCAAGATCGGTATCTGTATAACTCGTTCCGTCCTGCCAGCCACTGTCATGGTCATTAACATCTATGTTCTCGAAATAATATTCTACTCCACTTTCATCGGAGGAAGGATTAACCTCCATTAAAACCGAAGTCTCCGAAAGCGCAGTAGGCTCAACGAGCCACGTTGGAGGTGGCGTTGGCGCTTCTCTATCCTCTCTGGTAACATAGACGATTTCCGACCACTCCGTTTCATTACCTGCTCCATCCCGTGCTTTCACCCTGTAGCCATATTCACCATCTGCAGCAAGACCTCCATCCGTATAATTCGGATCCTGCATCCAGCCACTGTCATGACAGTCACCAAAGAAGCATTCGAAATAGTATTCCACATCCCAACCCCAGGCATCAATAGCAGTTTCAGCAGTCATGTTGACTGACGTTTGCCCACTGAAATCAGGTTCCTTGCTCCACATGCTCGGATTAGGAACCGGAGCAACGCTATCCTCAACAAGCCAGCAGTCCGCCACGAAAGCCATATCTCTTAAATCAACATACGTATCCGTTGTAAGGTCTGCACACTGACACCAGTCATTTGCCTGTGAACAATCATCCGCAAACCACCTGTCAGCAACAACCGCGAAATCATAGAAGTTAATAATACCATCCCTCACAATATCGCACTTAATGCATGGTTCCGCTCTGGGATAATGATAACCCATATCGACTATACCTGTATCCGCCCCTTCGTCTGTGCGGGTCGTATATCCCACCATACCAACATTACTTGCGTAATCGCTGCCGGCATCAACACACCGACTATCCTGCAACTGACCGGCGTCAGTCTGACTAAGATAGTGATTACCGTTGGGGCCTGCAGTGAATAATGGGTCTTCGTCGATATTCCCTTCGCCCCAGTTGAGCGTACAACCTTCGTCCACCCAAACAGCAGTTCGTCCGATGTTACTGTATGAAACAGTAGCAATTGCGGGTCTCTTGTCAAACTCGAAACCCGTTGCAACCGCAAGTGCTCTTCCTTCTAAAGCACTATTCTCCCAGAAAATACTATTGATAATCTCACACTCACTTCCATAAGAGCAGTACAGACCACCGCCGAGGCCGTTATTGCCGGGTTCTCCTAAGTCGCCTGTTGCCGAGTTATCAGCAAGTGTACAGTTTGTAATAATCGAATTAGTATAGAAGTTGGCCGATACACCACCGCCATCTCTGCCAGCTCTATTATTTAGAACCAGACTATTGTTAAGCGAAGCAGTGTTGACATCACGCAGATACACACCGCCACCTGAAAAATCAGCTATATTGCTACTGATTGTACAATCCTGTATGTTTAACCCTCCCATCCAGCAATACAAGCCGCCACCGGCCGCGAGAACATCTTCATTGGGATCATTAACATCGGCAATCGCGTTGTTATTAGTAAACTCACTATTTATTATATTAACCAAGCCATTATCACTAATGAATCCACCTCCGCGAAGCGCTGTGTTGGACGTAACACTACAATCAACAATCGTTACGGTTGTATTATCGGTGTATATACCACCGCCGGAATCAGATTGATTGTCAGAAAAATCACAATCGATGAATGTGACTGCTGCACTATCCTCGGCACATACACCGCCTCCATATCCCATATAAGGATCGAGACTAAAGTTAGGATCAACGCCCGCTTGCTCTGGAGAAGCAAGATTATCTTCGAATGTACAATTTGTGAAAGTTACCGTAGAATCAGCCGCACAATAAACACCACCACCGAAACTTGGTATCTCATAGGCAAGAATGGGCTCTTCACGTCTACCGCCACTCATGAAGCCACCAAGTCCACTAAAGCCTCCTTCAGCACGATTTCCCCTGATTTCACAGTTTATGAATGAAACATTACTTCCGATGTCACAATAAGCACCTCCTCCATATCCGGAGTACCAACGATAGTCACCAAAGTAGGAGGTCAGGTTGGGATCATTAAAAATAGCCCCATAGCTAGCTGCATCGTCCCAATCCAATGCTTCCCACAATGGACCATCTACATATTCTATGTCAAAACCAATGGAATGAATATAATCCGCACGTTCCACACTCCAGCTTCCGCCGTAATTAGCTTCACCACCTGGTACTGTTGCATTACCGCCGTCACCACCGATGCCACCTCTGGCTATATTGTCTTCGATTCTGCAGTTTATAAATTTTGGCTTGCTGCCCGGGGCGCAGTATATAGCACCACCATGTGCCCAGCCACCCCAGCCGCCTCGACCTGCATTACCGTCATCAGGATTGGTGCTCGGGGTTCCCGATGCATTAACGCCGTTTCCACCATTGCCTCCTTCAATTAGATTGTTCCTTATGATGCAGTTTTTAATAATGGGGCTGGCTCCATTATAGATGAATATTGCGGCACCTTCGCCACTACCGCCATCGCCACCATCAGGATCACCCTGCTGCCTGTTACCATCTAAACCATCCCCGACGTGCCCACCGCAGTTCTGGATTGTAATTCCATTAATAACCGTACGGGAATCTACATTGGGCATAAATAAAATACCAAGGTTGGTCCAGTTATTGATACCCCTGTACCCATCAATAATCGTAGTCGCGACGGAGTTGGGGTCATCAGGATTTCTCGATGTGATGGTAACAGGTTTGTCTATCACAAGTGTGACACCAGAATATCCACCATAATAAGTACCCGGGTCAACTACAATAGTATCGCCATCTTTTACATTATAAATCGCTTCCTGGATCGTTCGATAGTCGTTAGGCACCGTAACAGTCCTGCCAACATACTCTACGAACTCAACAGTAACCGTCTTGTTCGAATCCATTGTCACGGTATTGGTAAGTTCAGTTGAACTGTCATTATCCGTTCCTATCCATTTAACCCGGTAGCCCGGGTCCACAGTCGCCGTTAGTTTAACTACAGTAAACTTGTCAAATGTTCCAAACCTCGGACTGACCGTACCATTCTCGCCTACGGTATTGACAACCAGCTGATACTGACCCTCACCGCCGAAATAGTGCAGACCTATATCGACCTGTCCCGTGTCGGCAACACTGTCGGAGCGAGTCGAGTATTCATCGAGGCCGAGAGCAGCCGCTGTATTACTACCTGCATCGACACAGGGACTATCCGCACTTTGTCCTGCTGCAATCTGGCTAAGACTGTAATGTGATTCGACAAATAGCGGGTCGGCATTGATATTACCTTCGAGCCAGTTGAGGATACGGCCCGGCTCGATATAGATTCCCGAACCTCGCCGGCCGCCCTGGATGTCACAATAAGAAACTGTAAGAGTAGCGGGTCTGGCAATATAGTAAGGTGCGGCATCACTGCCAATTGCAATTTG
>JASFVS010000384.1:0-3034 GCA_050049715.1 Phycisphaerales bacterium | reverse complement strand
GTGGCTTGCGGGAAAGCAGGCCTGAGAAAAAGACCCTTTGAACCTGATCAGGACAATCGCCTAACAAGTGATACGCCTGCGTAGGAAAGTGATTGACTAACATTAAAAACTGACAATTCGAAGGTCAATCGCTTCAAGGCAGTCCACAGGACACCTTACGGTGAAGCGATTTTTTTATTTGTAATAAGAAACATAAAACAATGACAACACAGTTACAAATTGCACGAACAGGGACAGTTACAAACGAGGTTAAATCCGTAGCCGAAACGGAAAATGTCGATGCCTCAATTATTCGAGACGAGCTGGCAGCGGGCAGGTTGGTAATACCGACAAATAAGCTGCATCTTAAAACCAATCTTAAACCGGCCGGCATTGGTCGAGTGCTTACCACGAAGGTAAACGCAAATATCGGTACAAGCAGCGTCCGCAGCTCGGTGGAAGCTGAAATAGAAAAGATGAAATCGGCGCTGGATGCCGGGGCTGATGCAATTATGGATTTGAGCACCGGCGGAAATCTTAACGAAGTCCGTCAGGAGTTGCTTGTCCAGTGTCCCGTGCCTTTCGGAACGGTGCCAATCTATCAAATGATAGAGGGGAGAAACGTCGAGGATATAGACAGTACAATAATACTGGACATAGTTGAAACACAGGCGAAGCAGGGAGTAGATTTTTTCACGATTCATGCAGGGGTCTTAAAGGAGCATCTGTCTTTGATTGAGAACCGTGTGGCGGGAATTGTCAGCCGGGGTGGAGCGTTGTTAGCCAAGTGGATGTTATATCACAACAAGCAAAACCCATTGTATGAGATGTTCGATGATTTGTGTGATATACTGGCTGAGTACGATATTTGTTTCTCACTGGGGGACGGCCTTAGACCCGGTGCAATCGCCGACGCAACCGATGAGGCACAAATAGCAGAATTAAAGACCCTTGGCGAACTAACTGCCAGAGCATGGGAAAAGGGCTGTCAGGTCATGGTCGAAGGGCCCGGCCATGTGCCTTTCGACCAGATACAATACAATATGGAAATCCAGCAGAAGATTTGTCACGGTGCTCCTTTCTATGTGCTCGGCCCGCTGGTAACGGATATTGCAGCAGGATATGACCACATAACATCGGCAATCGGGGGAACCGCGGCTGCTTTTTACGGTGCATCTTTTCTGTGTTATGTTACACCAAGAGAACATCTGGGCCTGCCGGATGCTGATGATGTTCGAGCCGGTGTTATTGCAGCTAAAATCGCGGGACATGCCGGCGACATTGCACGTGGCCTTGACGGAATTTCCGAACGGGACAAAAAGCTGAGCATTGCACGAACGAAACTGGACTGGAAAACACACTTGGCAGAATCGCTTGACCCAAAAACAGCTGAAAAAATGCACAGCCAGGCATGTCAGGAAATGAACTTAGAAGAATTGCCTTCAGCCGATTACTGTTCGATGTGCGGTAAGGCGTGGTGCAGCCTGAGGATAAACAAAGAAATCCGTGAGGCAATAAAATCACAAAAAAGCCAGGCGATAAAATAATAAATTTACACTTTTCTTAAGTCCAACCAACCGGCATAATACAGTAACCATTTTCCAATTAAAATGCCATTTTATCAAAAGCAGGATTGAGTCCGAAACAATGGAAAAAGGCAAAATCTTAATAGTCGAAGACGACCATGATATTGTAGAAATGGTCAAGTACAACCTGAAAGAGCAAGGGTACGTGACTGTATCGGCTTTCAATGGAAAACAAGGGATTGAATTAGCTGTTAAAGAACAGCCGGACCTGATTATTCTCGATATTATGCTGCCTGTTGCAGACGGCTTCGAAGTTTGCAGGACACTAAAAAATAACCGGAAAACAGCAAATATTCCAATAATTATCCTCAGCGCAAAATCACAGGAAACAGATAAAGTAGTGGGTTTGGAATTAGGGGCGGACGATTACGTGACAAAACCGTTCAGCCCGAGGGAGCTTATAGCAAGAATTCGGGCGATTTTAAGAAGAGGCCGTGAGAGCCAGCCCGATGAAAAAATAGAAAGAGGCAATATTATTATAGACAGCGCAAGGCACAAGGTAATTGTCAGCAACGAGGAAGTTGCGCTGACATTTACAGAGTTTAAGCTTTTAGAGTTTATGGCCCGAAGGCCGGGTATTGTGTTCTCAAGAGACCAGATTTTGGATGCTATTTCAGGCGACAACACTATAGTCACTGACCGGACAGTTGATGCACATATAAAATCTTTAAGACACAAATTAGGGAAGGCCAAGGATTATATCGAGACCGTCAGGGGCGCCGGTTACAGGTTTAAGGAAAGCCCTTATTCAAATTAACATCTTTTATAGTCGGAACAAAAATACCAATGAGAAATAAAATTATTTGGAAATTTTTTGGCACGTTCGCACTTTTAGCCCTCATAGCGGTTTTCGTACTGAACTTTTTCGTAAGTCTGAAACTACAAGATCACTTTGAGCAAAGAATTACTCAGAAATTACGAAGCAACGCCATATTAGTCGGTGATTTTATAAAGGAGGACTTAGCTAACAACAGGAGTGAGACAATTCAAAATAAAGCCAAAACCCTCGCTAACGAATTAAACCTGCGAATTACAATTGTTGATATTCAAGGCAAGGTTTTGGCCGATTCGGAAACTGCGCCATCTTTAATGGAAAATCACAGCGACAGACCTGAAATAATTAAGGCTATTGAAAACGGTTTCGGACAAAGTTCCCGTTTCAGTGACACTTTGAATTATAACATGAAGTATGTTGCTGTAGGTGTGAACGAAGGTGATGAACTATTGGGAATTGTGCGTTTTGCCCTGCCTGATTCCGAAGTTCAACTTCAAATACGTATAATATACAGAATAGTATTACTGGGCGCGATTATAGCCATAATAATTGCATTGACAGTAGCATATTTTATTTCCAAGAGTATTACATTTCCTATCAGCCAGATGCAGGATGTGGCCCAGCGAATCGCAAAAGGAGATTTCAGCAGAAAAGTTAAAATTAAAAGTAAAGATGAACTGGGTGAACTTGCTAA
>JASFVS010000383.1:0-3043 GCA_050049715.1 Phycisphaerales bacterium | reverse complement strand
GAAAAAAATGTATCCTGAAGCCAGATTATTTATCGGTTATTTACCACTTAGTAGGTTACCTTTTCTCCATTTTGGAGAAAACCGAAATTAACCAGGGGTATAGATTGAATCGTTAATAACCTTGCCCTGCTGTTCTATGCCATGAAACTGTTCAGCTTTTGATTTTCACGAATCGAGACAACTCCCCCTGCCCACAAATCTAACCACAAACCGTAAATATACCCACGGAAAGAACCATCTAAAAAAACATTGGCGTAATGAACTTATTGATAATAAAATCGTATTAAGTTTATTCAAATCGGCGTTTTTTGTTGCCGAAGTATTATTGTGTATCGACATCCTGTTTAACCAATGATTTGGAGGCTAAAATGAAGATTGACAGGCTAAAACAGAGGAATATTTACCCGCATTACTTTCTAATTTCAACCATATTTATCCTTCTGATTCTTACTAATCCTTTATCGGTCCTTGCCCAGGACCAGGACAGTATCGCAACGCTTCGCCAGATGGGTAAAGCCTTTGCATCTATCGCCGAAAAGGTCTCGCCGGCCGTAGTCTCACTGCAGGCTGAAAGGACCGTCACGCGCGAATATCCATCGTCTCAGGGCTGGCCGTTCGGCGACCCGTTTTCCGACCCATTTGATTTTTTCTTCCGTCGTCGCTCCCCACGCGGACGCCAGGAACCGAGAAAATATCAGGATTCAAGAACTGCTTCGGGCTCCGGCTTTATTATATCGTCCGACGGCTATATCCTCACGAACAACCACATGGTGGAAGATGCCGAGAAAGTTGAAATCGAGCTTACCGACGGCCGAAAGTTTACCGCCGAAATCATCGGTACTGACAAGGATACCGATGTTGCTGTCGTTAAAATCGATGCGAAAGATCTTCCCTACCTCAAATTAGCAGACTCCGACAAGCTCGAAGTTGGCGAATGGGTCCTTGCTATTGGCAACCCGCTCGGCCTTAGCCATACGGTAACTGCGGGAATCGTAAGCGCAAAAGGAAGAAGTGGTTTTAACCTGGCGGCCTTGGAAAACTTCATTCAAACAGACGCCGCGATTAATTTCGGTAACTCAGGCGGACCTTTGCTAAACCTTGATGGAGAGGTGGTCGGAATAAACACCGCAATCGCCGGCTCGACAGGTAACATCGGAATCGGCTTTGCAATACCGATTAATATGGCCAGGCATGCTTATGAACAGCTTATTGAAAGCGGGACAGTCGAGCGAGGCTATCTTGGCGTCAGACCTCAGGACCTTGAGCCGGAAATGGCAAGGGCCTTCGGCCTTAAGAATGGTAAAGGCGTTCTCATTCCGGAGGTATCGAAGGACTCCGCCGCTGATAAAGCTGGGGTAAAACACAATGACGTCGTTCTTGAGGTTAACGGTGAGCCGGTAGAATCAGCAGACGCTTTTCGTAACCGTATAGCAATGCTTAAACCAGGTGCCGAAGCTAAACTGGTCGTATGGCGGGATGGGAAACGAAAAACAATTACCGTCCAGCTCGGCAAACGGCCATCAACGGAAGAGCTTACAGGCAACCTTCCCGAAAAGACAATTGAGGAATTAGGTTTTACCGTACAGGACCTGACAGACGAACTTATAGAGCGTTACGGCTATGAAGGCCAGAGCGGAGTCATTGTTAGAAACGTCGATCGGGGCTCACAAGCTGAAAAAGCCGGAATAGCACCGGGTGCGCTGATTAAAGAAGTAAATCGAAGAAGAGTCAGGGATACGGAAGAATTTAATGAAGAAATAAAAAAGGCCAGAAAAAACGGAGGCGCCGTATTGCTGGTAAAACGTGGCCGCTATACATTCTTTGCCTATCTGGAACTATCCGACCAGTAGAAAGCCGCCAGTGACCTTTATTTATAATTCAGCCCCGCTTATGACGGGGCTTTTTTATTTACTTCTATACACAAATCCACAAAAAAGCAAATAATCCTTGACGTGAAAGTCGCTGATTTGGTATAAATATAAGAGCAGGACTTGTATCTACGTAAAGCCTGCCTCGAGCGAAACTATGCCAAACAGGCCGGTAATTACGTATTTAAACCACTTGAGATTGGAAATGCGCATTGTCTTCGGGCTTTAGAAGGAAGGAGGTACGGTCAACCCAAAAATCATTCTGTCTAAACAGAGGAATAAAGAAATAAATTGCACTCTGTCTTTATATTTGAAATTGTCCGAAACCAACGCACTCTAACAAGTAAAGACTCGAATCTAAAAACCTCGAAATTAATAACACTTATTAAAGATAACAGATATTTTAGTACCAGTTAAATGTACGTTACTCTTCGTTACAGCTTTTTCAAAGGAGGACTATTATGAGTAAAAAATTGATTTATTTAACCTGCTTTGTCCTTGTTCTCAGCGTGGCAGGTAACGCCTCAGCCCAGCTAATAGCTCACTATAAGCTTGATGAGACTGGAGGCACTGTTGTCAACGACTCAAGCGGCAAAGACAATCATGCCGAAGTCGGCGGTGACCCTGTATGGACGGAAGGCCTCAAAGACGGGGCGCTGGAATTCGATGGGGACGACTTTGTTACCCTGCCGGCGGAAAATATGGGGTTGCGCTCGGACGCTGGTTCGGTGGCATTCTGGATGAAGATGGTTGAAGAGGACGTCGAAGGTATCAATACGATATGGTGGGGAGGCGATAATACAACCGGCACCGGCATGGGCCCAGAAAACGAAATGCACATCCACGTGGAAAGTGCGGTAACAGATGTTTGGATTGGTGGCGAGATTTGTTTCCGGGTTAAACATACCGAACCTCTGACTCACCTCCATTCCGACCCCGAAAAGGCCGGCGCCGATGACCCCGGAGCCGAACCAAACAATCCTATCCTGGTAAATACCGGCCGATGGCACCACGTCGCAGGCACATGGGGAGATGACGAGGGTACCATAAAACTGTATCTGGACGGCGAATTATTGCAGCAGGCAGATTATGACCCAATCAGCTATCCGCTTAGTTATATGTATCTGGGCCAGATGGCCGCCGGTAACCGTATGTACACCGGCTTACTTGACGAA
>JASFVS010000085.1:0-9655 GCA_050049715.1 Phycisphaerales bacterium | reverse complement strand
CGGTTAAGGCTTAAAATTAGTGCGACTGCGTGCTCGGCCACTGCATGGGGTGAGTACTCGGGCACACGAACCACTGGTATTGTGCGGTAAGCCGCCTTGAGGTCTACATTATTATACCCGGCGCAGCGTAGTGCGATTAGCTTTACTCCAAGTTCGCTCAGTTTTGTGATTACATCGGCCGAGAGTGTATCATTAACGAATGAACAAACGATGGGGCAATCATTTGCAAGGAAGGCCGTTTCAGTATTCAAACGGTTTTCGTAATACCTGATATCGTATCCAAAGCCCTTTGCATTGGCAGCGTCAAAAAATTCCCGGTCGTAAGGTTTTGCATCAAAAAACGCTATAGAGATAGGCTCACCCATAGCTACAATTACTCCCGTACTTAAATTACTTGATTTTTCTATCTGTTTCTTTGGCTACAACAGCTTAATTTATATGCTGTCTTGTTACATTTTGCAAGCCCTGTTAGAGACAAATGCATCTATGTAAAAAGGCTGATTCTCGGCGTGTAAAACGAATTTATTAAAATGGTATTTGACAAAATGGTTAAATTTCAGATAATACCTGAAAATTTATGTGGAAAACGGCTGTTGAAGCCGATGTATTGAGTTGTAGTTTGCTATTCCCCGATAGCTCAATTGGTAGAGCGAGTCCGGCAGTTCTGCCGGATTAACCGTTGGTTGTAGGTTGAGCTTTCGTGGGGTAATTTGTAAAGTAAAGATATATAAAGACAAGCTGAGTATTAGAGTAGCTTGGATTTTTTGAGCAGTTTTTCCCCGATAGCTCAACTGGTAGAGCGAGCGGCTGTTAACCGCTAGGTTGTAGGTTCGAGTCCTACTCGGGGAGTTGTGGTTTTTTACGTATATGTAATTGAAAGCATCTCCACAAAACGTCGCTACGTTGGTCAGACCAGTGACCTTGAACGACGGCTCATAGAACATAATAATCCTGAACACAATCCTGTAAAGTATACTACTAAACAAGCCTGTCCATGGCGGCTTGTCCATCAAGAGCAGTACCCCAGCCTTTCGGAGGCAATGAAACGCGAAAGGTGGCTTAAATCACGAACGGGACGCTGATGGCTGGATAATAACCTTGGTAGAGCGAGTCCGGCAGTCCTGCCGGATTAACCGCCAGGTTGTTCGTCCTTGCCGAATCTAGCCCTACTCGGGGAGTTATGATCTTCGAGTATATATAAACCAAGATAAAAATGTCACCTGAAGATTATGATGTTGTTCTGGCTTGTAGGAAGAGTAACTTTTAGTAGAGGTTTTATTGGTGGCTAATTATTTGCCTTTGCTTTTTTTAGGAATGACAACGAGGCATTTCCGGCTGTCAGGGATGTCTGTGTGCATGGCCAGATTTAATCCTGTGCCGGAATAGTGCCATATCTTTTTCCTACCTGCAATCCATATAGAACCGTCTGACGGTTCCAGGTCGATTGAGTTGCCACCCTGAGGTATGCTGAGCAGTAATTTCCCTTCTGAATCGTATTTAAAGGTGTGGTATTCTGTTGCACTTCCGGCCAAATTGTTTAATTCATCAAGAGTGTCCGGCCAATCTTCACCGAACATAGAAAAATCCCTGTGCCTTTCTCTTGTGCCGGTAATCCAGACACTACCGTCATGCTTACTTGCACGTACACAAACAGGTGAAATGCTGAGGTCGATTGTCTTTAAGATGCTTCCTTGCGATGATATTCTCAGTAAACGGCCCTTTGGGGCATTGGTTTTCAACCTATCAACAAATCTATCAGCAACCCAAATCGAACTATCAGGATTAATGTCAACTGAACAGGCACCATGCCATATAGGGTCGACCGTCATTATTATCTTGAGGTCCAGACTACATTTCTTGATATCTTGCTTAACAATCCAGAGGCAATCATTAGATGCATCAAAAATAATATCAAATCCGCCAATCGTGGAGTGCTTGATAATTGTGCCTGTATTATCGATAGCGAAGACACTTTCGTGATTCAAAGCATATACAATATCATTTGCAAATACCGCAGATTTAAATACGCCTGACAAGGACCAAATTTTTTTACCGGTAACAGTTTCACATACAGTTATTTTATTCGCCGCGTCTTCGCACACTACAAAGTAGCGACCATCTTCGGATACGGAGACAGCTCTGCCTGCACCCCAGTTAGACCCAATTGTAAGTTTGGGTAATAATCTCCTGATGAGTTCACCATTTGATTTTAGCAAAAAAATATCATCTCCATATGGAGGTGTCTTATGATTGTTATCACTATCACAGTCATCCAGTACCAGAAGCACTGTTTCATTTGTACTCAGACCCTCCTTCGAAGCGGAGCTGGTGTTTGGGGCCGGAATCCCGATTGTGACCGCTAAAAGAATTAGGATAGAAACAGGTCTGAAAGCATTGGAAAGGCTCAGAAAGGTACACATCAGAATTCCCTCGAAATATATGATAGTAATAGATTTTACCTGAGATATACCGACTCAGTTATTCACTATTAGAGCCTATTGTATTCCCACTATATATTTTAGACTTGCATTCCGGCAACAAAATTACAGATTTATCGAATCCTTGCTAATTTTTCTTTTATGAACTTGGTAGTATTTTTTCGGGAATCGCTGTTTTGAAGCGACCTTGTGGCCGTAATACATGAAAAGGCACATTTCGCTATAGGGACAGGCTTAAAGTTTACGGTTTTGTGGCCAAAAAAGTCGGGGTAAAAATTATTAGAAATGGTCTTGGCAGCGGACCTTTGTTGGATTAACATTATTCGTCCATATGTTTAGGTTAATTTGAGGTGGAAATATTCATTGAATATCGGGTGTAATTGTTTTGTCTGAAAATCGGTCTGAAAGGGTAAGATGGCTGATTCGGCGGATATCGCTAAAGAGAAGCTTACTTCGAAATCGAAAAAGCTGCGTTTGACTCGTGGCAAGAGATTAGGGAAGTACCGTCTGGCCAAGCGCCTCGGTATTGGCGGAAGCTGTGAGGTCTGGAAAGCGCGGGACAGCGTAGAAGGTATTTGGGTGGCGTTAAAGACACCCAATATCAGCGTTACCGGTGAACGTGACAATAAAACTCTTTTACGCGAGGTTCGTTTAATCACCAAGCTTCGCCACCCGAATATAATGCCGGTCAAGAATGCAGATATTATCGATGGCTACACTCTACTGGCAACCGAGCTGTCGGTCGGCACCCTGTATGACCGCTCTAAGCCTATGTCGGTAAAGCGTATTATATCAATTATCAGCCAGGTTCTTGACGGCCTTAGTTATGCGCATCGCAATCGCCTGGTTCACTGTGACGTGACGCCGGGTAATATATTTTTGTTTCCGAACGGTCGCGCTGCGTTGGGGGATTTCGGGATTTCTTTCGCACTCAAAGGGCGTGTAGTTACTATTGATGACTTTGGCACGCCCGGATATGTCGCACCTGAGCAGGCCTATGGACGGCCAACGTATGGCAGCGATTGTTTTTCGGCGGCTTTGATACTTTATGAATACATCACGGGAGTTCTGCCGCGATGGCCTTTCCGCTGGCCGTTTAAAGGTTATAAACGTTTACGTGCGCGAACCAGCCTGGCTTTTGTAAGATTTATAAAGAAGTCATTGATAGTGGATCCCGGGCATCGATTCGCCAATGCCGGAGAAATGCTAACAGCCCTTCAGGATGCGACACCGAGGTCATTGTTGAAGGGCTCTACTTTGGTATATCGTGGTAAGAAAAAAATCGACTGGCAGCAAATGAGGCGTAAAAGCTTTATCAGTCGGTATAGTAAGATTTTCCCTGTGGTTCATCGATGTGTCGAATGCAGCGAGCCAATTGCCGAAAGTATGTCGTTCTGTCCATGGTGTGGAAGTGAACGTAATCGCTTCGACACTCGAAGCCGGTTTAATTATATTTGTCAGCGTTGTCACAGAGGTATATTGCCAGAATGGCGCTATTGTCCTTGGTGTTATGGCTCGGGTTTTGAATCGCCGAGTTCCCGTAAAACGGCCGGTGTATATTATCATTCCCGATGTGAATACTGTGGCGGGAAACTTATGCGTTTTATGCGTTATTGTCCCTGGTGCCGCCGGAAAGTACGCAGCCCATGGCAGGTACGGCCTTTCCCCGATATATGTGGTCGGTGTGATTGGTCCGTAGATTCGATTTTTTGGAATTACTGCCCCTGGTGCAGACAGCACTTGCTGGTTTGACTTATAAAAGCGCAGCTTTTCAAAGGTCGGTTAAGCTTAGCTTTTCCTTCAAATAATCTCAGTGGAAAAATCACTTCTTGCATAGGAACTCCAGAAACAATATTATTGGGGTTCTAATATTGAACGATAAATATCCGATACGGAGTAAACAATGGCACATAAATTCATCAATCAGATTGAGCCGGGGGAATCAGTAAATGATATTTATATCGTAAAGGACCCGATTTTGCGGAGTACGACACGAGGAGATTTATATATAGCGATGTTTCTTACCGACCGTACCGGCCAATTGAATGGCCGGATGTGGCAGGCAACCGAAGCGGTGTACAAATCACTGCCGAAGCCGGGCTTTGTTCATATACAGGGCAGGAGTGAGCTTTACCAAAATAATTTACAGATTATCGTAAACAATGTTAGTATCGTCGATGCAGATAAGGTTGACATTGAAGATTTTCTTGAACGTTCGAAAAAAGATACGAAACAGATGTTCGAGGAAGTGAAAGCGATAATAGCCGGAGTCAAAAACCCACAATTAAAGGCGGTTATCGGGGAATTTATGGCCGATGCCGAGTTAATGGAGAAATTTTGCAATGCACCCGGCGGGGTTAAACTTCACCATAATTATGTTGGCGGATTACTGGAACATACCCACAATATGCTGCGAGTGGCTGTTGCGATATTGCCGTTGTATCCGGATGTGCAGGCGGACCTTGTTTTAACGGGGATTTTTCTTCATGATATAGGCAAAACTGAAGAGCTTTCATACGATATAGCATTTTCATATACGGATTCGGGCCAGTTGATAGGCCATGTTGTCAAGAGTCTTCTTATGATAAACCAAAAAGCCGAAATGCTCAGGGCCAAAGGCGCAAAAATCGAGCAGTCAGTTCTGGATGCTCTCGGACATATTATCCTCTCACATCATGGTGAGTATGAATTCGGCTCGCCCAAATTGCCGGCAACGGCTGAGGCCTTTATGGTTTATTTTATCGATGATTTAGATGCTAAAATTAACCAGGTGACAATGGCGATTGATAATGAGCTGGGTGATTCAAACTGGACAGCCTGGAAAAACGCCTTACAGACCAGGCTTTATACGAAGCGCATATAGTGACAGATTAATAGTTGATTTGAGTATAGCTTTAAAAGGTGGCTCGGCCGAGCTAGTCCCCCCGGGGTATAGACTCGGCCGAGTTTTTCAAATTTCTCTTTTGTTTTCCGCTGCATCTAATATATCGACTGGTTTGTAAAAATTTAGAAGAATTTCGACGTATACAGTGACAACCGTATGTCATACCTTTTAAAAAAAAGCAGTAGGTGAAGGTTGATTAGATGTTTTGGGCCTGGTTCCGCTCCAGAACGATGCCGGAGAATCGCCATATTTTCTCGAATTGCTGGTGTGACATCATCTTTGTGCCTGCAGCGGGATCCGCTACCGTCACTGTATGGTCTGAGACTTCAAGGACGGCTAAACAATGGTCCAGAAGAAATGTCTCTCTTACTATTACTAACGTAATACCGGCGTTTCTGAGCTGCTCGATGGAATCGAAGCGGCGGAACTGACACTTTAAACCGTCTTGGCCATAGTGATTCTGAATAGCCGAAGATAGACAACTTGGGAGTGTTCCCGTGACGGGACTTGTATA
Organism: Phycisphaerales bacterium; assembly: GCA_050049715.1. GTDB lineage: Bacteria > Planctomycetota > Phycisphaerae > Sedimentisphaerales > Anaerobacaceae > NIOZ-UU13. Next base: position 3,819 of record JASFVS010000085.1, on the reverse strand, counting down.
GGATAGTGCCGCTATTTGGCCCTCATCGGCCGGTAAACCTAATTTTCTGAGGGCCGTTACCGCTGCCGCCGGGCCACAGGTGTAGTCTGTGCTCTGAAAACAAATACCGTTTGAATTAAGCCTCGTTTTAAGGTTCAAAAGATGGTCCTTGAGCAAGGCGGGAACGAGAAAAGGTAGAACCGCAAACCATATTACAACGATAACCATAAGAACTTGAACAAGCAGCCTTTCGCATTTGCGGGGCAGACGTGACATTGTAACGCTCAGTCCCATTGTGACTGATAAAGATAGTATGACGAATTTGGTCCGTCCGGTTGTAATCCAGGAAAACGGCTGGACAAAATAAAACGTATTATTAAATCTTACCAGGACTAATACTGCGATTAGGCTAAGCGGCAGGAAATAGCCGAATAACCAGTAGGATTTTCGAAATCCTGAAAAGATCTTGCCCAGCAGAACACCGAATAAGGCTATAAGAACGACACCTGCAGTTTCGAACAAGGGGTTCACCACTATCCTCCTCCAGACTTTTCCATCCCCATAATGCCCTCTTATTATACCCGATTTTGATGTTAAAATCAAGTAAATTCTGTGTGATGCACTTGGTGACATTCGATGGAATTGAAAGTTCTGAAAGAGCGAGGAGAGGATATTGTAAGGAGCTTATTCCTTCGATTTTTTAACGCCATCTGATTTATTATCGGATTATATTGAAAACGAGCCTTCCCAAAGATAATTGGTATTCTGGCAATAAGGATAACTGGTGAGAAAATATGCCGTTGAAAAAATTGCTATGACAATTTGAGTAATTTTTGGGTGTGTTAAGACCTGTGCTGGAATCAGGCAAGAAATGAGAATCGAAGCTAATTTTCTTCGTTGTTATTTTCTTGTGCTTTTCGTCCCTGGCCCCGGCAGCTTTCACAATCGCATGCTCTGACGTGTCTTAGGTGTGATATCCCGGCGAGTTTCTTTGTTTCAATCAATTTTGTTCCCTTGGTCTCCATTTTACGAAGTGACAGCTTTGCCTCTCTTTTATTTCGTGAACCTACCGCATCTATTACAACTGTGACTTTTTTGCCTCGTTGTAATAATCCGAGTGCTGTTGCCGCAATAGCACCTTCGAGGCAGGTTCCGACCAGGATAAACTCATTTGCCCGCACTTCGCTGAGTAGTCTGTCGATCCGGGGCTCTTCAAATGGGTCAACACATCGTTTGTGAAGGATGATTTGCTTGTAACAACGGAGCATGTCTCTCGGTAAATCGGTACTGCCGTCTGCCGCAAAACTGATTCTATTATTGAACAGTGTATAGGGTATTTTCCTTTGTCCATCTGTGCCGTCGATACAGTAGCCGTTTTCGCTTTCACCGTTATGGTTTGGGTGCACTTCGGCTGTTGAGATTATAGGGATACCGTTGCGTCTTGCCCAGGCCATCACTCTGCGGATGTGAGTTAAAACCCTTCTGTGGTTTCCTATGCATGCTTTGCCCCCGGCCAAAAGAAAGTCCTTTTGGGTATCGATGTCTAATAAAATCTGCTTCCGCCGTGCTTTAATCAATTGCAGTATCATTTTCAGATTTCCTTATCCTGGCCTCTGCTATTCCGTCCTATAATGAATACGCATTAGCCTACATTTAGGTTCGCAGCTTCTTATCGAATACTCAGTGCATTCACTTTAATTACAAAGTCTAAGATTCGCTATGCCCCGGTGCCGGAACGACAATTTCAGCCTTCACCTAAATGGCTGTTGTTTTGTATAATATCTATGGTAAATATTTGTTATTATTTTAGTTGTGTTTTTGGTGTTGGAATCAAGAAATGTCACGTGTTCTAAAAGAGTATCCTTCGGTCATGTTAAAATCTGAAGATTTAGAGGGCAAAATCGATTTTGCCTGGATTTTCGGACGTTCCGGACCGGTCCATATTGAAGTTGGCAGCGGTAAAGGAACGTTTCTGCTCAACCAGGCCAGAGCACAGCAGGATGACAATTTCCTCGGCATCGAATGGGCTCGCAAGTACTTTCGCTTTGCCGTTGACCGTATCGGCCGGTGGGGTTTGACAAATGTGCGAATTATACGTATCGATGCCGCTGTTTTCTTGGCTGATTTTGTGCCGGATAGTTCCGTAGATTTCTTCCATATTTATTTCCCCGACCCCTGGCCTAAAAAACGTCACCATAAAAGGCGTTTAATCTGCCCGGCCAATTTGGAGCATCTGATTCGTTGTTTGAAAACAGCCGGGCAAATACGAATTGCTACAGACCACAGTGACTATTTTGAACAGATAAAAATGGTGTTGGCCGCCCGGAATGAAGAGTTGCGGGAAATTGATTTTCTCCCCACGGAGGGTGCCGAGAAGGGCGAATGGGTTGGCACAAACTTTGAGCGAAAATACATTAAGGACCAGCGACAAATCTATACAATTGCTGTTGAAAAAACCTAAGTAAATACTGCAATTATTTACTTTTTTAACTGATTGGTAGTAGCTCGTGCAACTCGCTGGACAAACTCGTCTGAATCCTTTAAAGCGGCTTTTATCTGCGGTAAGACCGGCCGGGCTTTTTCGCCAATCTTATTCAGAGCAGTAATTGCATATACTCGCGCTTTGTCATTTTTGTCTTTCAGTGTTTCTGCAAGTATTGGAAGAGCTTCCTTATCATAGCCCCAGTCACACAGTGCATGTGACGCGGCTATCCGAACAACCGCCGCGTTGTCTTTTAATGCTTTCCTGAGTTTCGTCTGTGCAGGTTTTGTCTCTGACCCTTTACAATTATGGTGCAAGCCAATAACAGCCCAATAGCGGACAGATGCATGCTTATCATTTAAAGCTTTAAAGTATTCGGGTATCGCTTTATCCGGCTTTCCATCCAGCTCCTTTATCTTTCGAAGGCGTTCGAGCAGGTCTGTTTGATCGAGTCTGTTACGCCAGTGTCCCTCGTCAGTAACAGGTATTTCTGGAAGCTGTGTTATTTTGATTTTATCATCATATTTGAATTGAACCTCATTGCTGTTTTTGAAACCGATGCGACAGGCTTTTGCATGAAGTATTTTGCCCGGCGCAAGCCATAGGGATTTGGTATATAGCTTCCAGTCGTTACCGGTTTTTTTATTGTCACTGATTCTGTAAACAATTGAAGCACCGGCCGTAGGACAGGCGATTGTGATGCGGCGCGCGGCTTTCCCCGGCGTACCCGCCTGCCATTTTGGTGACCAGAAAATTGGTTCTGCTGTCTTTTGCCACGTGCCCTCAGGCCATTTCATTTGGTCGAATTCCGGTTCCGGTATCAATCCTATGTCGCCTGTTTCTTTCATCCAGTTTTTATGCACTTTGCGCATTCGCTTGAGCACACTCTTATATTCCGGATTGTTTGCAAGATTTTTAATCTCGTGTGGGTCAGTAAGTGTGTCGTATAATTCTTCAATAGGTTTGGTTGGCTCGAAATATTGCTTCTGTGGGCCTTTTAATTTGCCTTCAGCATTAAGCCGTCGCATTTTCTGCATTGTCGGCATCAGGTTCATATATTCGATATCCTGAGCTCTGGTTAAATGCGGCATGTAATTGCGGATATATTTATAACGCTTATCGCGTACAGCACGGATAATGTCGTATGCCTCATCCATCCGGTCTCTTGCGGCGTAGATGTACTCGCGCGGCTTAGCTTTCTGGCTGCCTAAGAAAGCCCGACCTTGTATGTGCTCCGGTATCTTTATACCCGCCAGCGACAACATTGTCGGTGCAAGGTCAATAAAAGCTATTAAATCATCGTTAACAGTACCGCGTTTAACTGCATTGGGATTGTCCGGCATTGCAAGCTTTTGCAA
>JASFVS010000084.1:0-9661 GCA_050049715.1 Phycisphaerales bacterium | reverse complement strand
CTCCGCTTTGAAACTTTCCTCGGCGGCATCGGCATACTTTATCGCGCCTATTATCTGCCTTTTTGTCAGGCCGAAGTTTAACCTGTCGAATTCCACCTTAAGCTCCCGAACGAGAAGCTCATTATCCCCGAAATGCAGAACCGGATTTATCTGTTTGTTCTTATCGAGAGAGAGGACATCATTCAAGATATAGCCTTCCGACTCCGTGTAAATGCAATACTTCAGGTCCGGCAGAGTGCCGGTTCTCAGCTCGATAAAACTCGGGTTGAATAAGTATTCTACGCCCGGATGTTTGCTTAAAACGGACGCGTGTCCGGTCGCCAGCTTTCTGGCGATACAGAACTCCGTCCTCGATTTGTCAACACCGACCTTGGCTATTTCTTTATCCGTTCTCGGAGAAACGACGGGATAAAATCCGAGCTTTCTAAAAAGCGCTGAGCTCCATATTCCCTTCTCGCCGAGCGTTGCAGTGCTTCTTTTAATGCCGACCGTTTTTAAGCCGCCCTCATTTGTCTGCGCGGAAGAAAGCTCCTTCAACAAGCATCCCTGTTTTTTGAAGTGCTTGTCATATATCCTGTGATACTTTTCCACATAATTGGGCTTCGGCTTCTTTGAAGACTCGGAATTCCCTCTCGGACAAAATCCTCCCGTAATTATCTCATCATCCTCAATCGAAAATACCTCGAGCTGACAATCCCTCATGCCGCATGTCTTGTCCCCGAATAATTCCTTACACGATACCCGGCGCTTCTCGAAAGGTATATCAACCAGGCCCCACCCTCTAAAGGCGGTATCGTAAGCTTTTCCCTGCTCTTCAAGCTGCTTTATGTTATCGATTATATCCAGGGCCTGTCCCCATGCGCCAAACATCTCTCTGTGCGGGTAGGCCTCGACTTGTTTTTCGCTGACCTGCGCAAGCGCCGCGAGAAATGCTTTACCTAACGGCGGGCCGCCCTGCGCGGAACACTTTTCGCCTGCGTGCTGTGAGCCGCCGACGAATTTATAATAATAGCTTGCGGCGGTCCCCCTCACTATCGCGGCGGCTATCTCCTCCTTACTAAAACCTTCGGCGATAAGTCTATTCTCATCCATCTCCATAAACACGCCGCAGGTCGAATCTATGACAGGGACTCTCTGCGCTTCAAGAGCGGCCTGTTGTAAAGAATCCTCCACGTTCAAATTAATAATGTCCGCCATGTTCTCAAGCGTCTGACCTGAGCCGGCCTGGCAGCTATAATTCATCTTCGCCTCCTTGACCGAACCGTCCTCGGAAAAGCTGGTGAATTTCATGTCCTGGCCGCCCACCTCGAAGATGGTATCGACCTCGGAGTTACAATGTTTCACGCCGAGCGCGTGACATGTAATCTCATCCGTCACCCTGTCCGTAAGCTCTGTTGCTTTTTCTGCCAGCTCCTCTGACTTTTTCTTGCTTATCAGAATCTTCTCGTAAAGCTTCCTCGCAGAGCCGGTCGCGCCGACACCTTTTACGATTACTTTGTCACTATGTCTTCCGAGATATTTTATAACTCGCTTCAGCGACTCTTCCGGATTACCGTGTGTCTTTATATAAAGTTTATCGAGAAGCCTGCCGGTCCGCAGCTCGACCAAAGCCCCTTTTGTCGTTGTACTGCCACCATCTATGCCCAAAACTACTTCGGTGCCTTTCGGGATTTGAGCTTCGAGAGAGTCGCTCCTTTCATTAACCCTGCCAAGAGATTCGGAAAGGGAGGGGATGAACTGTCTTTTTTCTCTGCCGTAAGCTGCCACCTTGTCGAGCTGCTCGATGTTAAAAACGACGCTGTTATTTTGCTCTATCGCTTTCACTGCAGCGCCTATAGCTGCTATATTGTGATAATGTTCGGGCCTTGTTATAGAAATCCCAAGGAACTCTTCCAGATTCTTCCTGATAAGGTCATTGGTTAAAACTCCGCCCGTTGCAATAGCAAGGCCGGTGTCTTCGAGAACATCGAACTCTCTGGCGCCAAGCACATCTATCTTATAATTTCTGGCAACCGTTCTGAAAAGGCCTGCTAAATTATCTTCTCTTTTCGCACCTTCGTTTTGTTTATGAATTAAATCAGACTGAATAACAACGCCACATCTGGCCAAAAACTCACTCGGTTGTTTCGAGTGTCCGGCCTGCTCCTCGGCTAAACGGAACATTTCCTCCAGCCTAGCCTGCAGTCTTCTGTTGTTTTCTATTCTGATTTTTTCCTTTTCGTTCGCACCCTTTGCAATGTCGGAGTTTTCCAATTCAGGAACAGGCACGATTCCTTCGAACAATCTTCTGCACTGCTTTTCTATTAAAGTTCCCGAGCCGCCGCCGCACTTGGTTCCCGTTCTCCACTCCTGAATAATCTTACTGCCGTTTACTTGTTTCAGGTTAAAAAAGTACGAGTCCTTCGCACCTATGTGGAAAATATACTTCGCCTTCGGCTGAGCCGCCCCGACGCCCTTGGGAATGGCGACGCTGTCAAATACGTATGTCACACCTTCCATAACCTTCGGGAAGGATTCGGCGCCGCTTCCCGTAAAGGCCGTGCTTCTTATCTGTGAACCGAACTTATCGTTTATATCCCGCCAGGCCTGTCTTATCGCGCCGACCGGATCGGCAAAGTGCATTATTGGATTGGGAGAATATACTATCTCTTTACCTTTAGTAAGAACAACATAATGCACATAACTGCTGCCTACGTCTATACCAACAAACAATTCCGTCTCTGGTGTAATGTTCTCTCGCTGTGTTTTGCTTTCCATAATAAAATGCGCTCCAAATCAATCTCTATACCTCTGCCGCATCAAAACGCCGTGCTTCTAACGCGCTTTGTTCAGGAATACTGTGCCTAATTTTCTCAAGCATCTTTATCAGGTTTTCCTGGTCGGCCTGTTTCAACGCCGCCATTATCTGCCTGACCTGGTCTATATAAAGGGGTTCTATCTTGGATAGAAGTTTCCTGCCTTTACCTGTCAGCTTTACGATGTTCGACCTCCTGTCGTTCGGGTCGGGCGTCCGAACCACCAAATCCACCTTTTCCATCCGATCCATCAAAGAAGTAATATTTGCCCGGTTGACAAGCATCATGTCGCTTATCTGGGCCTGGCTGAGCCCTTCCGCCGAACCGCTCTGGTGGCGCAGGAGCATCATAAGATTGAACTGTACATCGGTCAGGCCAAAAGGTCTTAGAAACTCGCCAGCCTTCTTTTTGAGACATGAAGCCGTATAGTACGTATTGAGCAGGGCCTTATGCGCCAGAATAGCCACGGGCTTCTTCAGGCGTAATTCAAATTCGAGAGACATTTGCTCATCTCCATATTTTCTTAATTTCGTTTACATGTATATTGTTTCTTAGTTAACGAAAGTGTCAATTCAATTTCTCACACTTTTTCAATAATTTTTAAACACAACGAACAGTTTATCTGTGGATAACTTGTTAACGAGCACGTTATAAAAGACTAAAACATAATGGGCCGCTGTAACGAGCAGCAACAACTACAAATCATAACAACAGATATCGCAGATAATATAACAGTTTATCCACAAATATATCTCCGGCCATATCAACCCAACTTCCGTCCAAACAATGTTTTACAAAAACACGGCGAAATAATTTAACAATTTCACCGTTTATATGAATACTAATACTAAATTTATTTTATTAATAGTTATTAGAAACAACAGACACACTTAAAAGGTTAGTATTTCCACACTTAAAAGGTTAGTATTTCGTTAATGAGAACATCTTGATATTTCTCCGTCCTTTTAGTATTTTGGCACAAATGATTTCCGAAAGCTCAAAACCTGATTGGTTAAAGGACTGGCGCCTGCATGCTCGCGACTTGTATGATTTCTTGGTCTCGCGGGCTAACAGCGTTTTTATATTTGGAGCGTTGTTTTGCACGCTGGTCGTAAAATTTTTCAACGCATGGCGCTCCGGCCTTACAGACAAATACTTCAGCTGGATTCTTACGGATATAGCTTTCTTGTTGGGAGTTGAGGTATTGCTTGTGCTGGTATGTTTCTTCCGGCCCAGAAAATGGATATTACGCATAACCGCAATATTGGCTTTTGTCATATGCGCTTGGTCTTTTATGAATGCCGGCTGGCTGATAAGAACAGGAACGCAGATTTTGCCGCGAGTCCTTCTGCCTTTATTTAGAGCCCCACTAAACGCTTTACACATCGTAGGTGTCAATCTCATCGAAATGCCTAAAGCGGCTGTCATTTTACTCGGCCCGGGCGCTATCGTTATTGCCTTTTTATTCGCGGTTCTTATTAAACCGCGGCCGCCCGTTTATAGAAAAGACCGTTTTTTGATGAAGGTTGTTCTTTCTGTTGTTCTTGTCGCCAGCAGCCTTTTGGCACGTAGTTTATTATCCGTTCGCGGCTCTCCGCAGTTGTCTTCTCTGGGGCTTCAGTACAATTGTCACATGCAGGCTGTGGTGAGCATCTTTGTCTCCGACTATCGTCGCCCGGTGGAGCCGAAGTGGCACATGCCCGCATTTGACCAGTTGCAGGTTGCGCGTTACCCGCAGCAAATGGACAGGAACGTTGTCCTGATTATTCTTGAGGGAGTTCAGTACAGATATACTTCCTTTGCGAACAGAAGAAGCAATCTGACTCCTTATCTTAATACTTTGTCGGAGCAGGGCATTGTGTTCTCGAACGCCCGTTCGTCACTCTCTCATACCACTAAGGCGCTGTTTGCGCTTCTGACAGGTCGATTTCCTTCCGCGTCTCAGGACATCGCCGAAACGGTACCGGCCGTAAAACCATACGCGAGCATTGCTACGATTCTCAGGCGGGAGCTGAACTATCGCACCGCTTTCTTTCAGTCCGCCTTGGGAAACTTCGAGTCTCGTCCGGGTTTGGTTTACAATCTCGGTTACGATAAATTCTGGGCCAGAGATGACCTGAATGACCCTAACAGTTACCTTGGCTATTTGGCTTGTGATGAGTTCTCTATGTTAAAACCTGTCACCGAATGGTTGACGTCAGAAGATAAACCGTTTTTTCTTACGATTCTCTGCTCAGTGACACATGACCCATACGAAGTGCCCGAGTGGTTTGAAGCCCCTGCCAAAGAGCCGTTGGACCGTTATAAGCAATCAATTCGCTATACGGACAAGTTCGTGGCCGCGTTGGATGTCGAGCTCGCCAGGCTCAATCTTACGGATAAAACAGTTTTCTGCGTTATCGGAGACCATGGCGAAGCTTTTGGTGAACACGGCCAGCTTGGCCACGCGCTGATAGCTTTTGATGAGGTCCTGCGCATTCCGTTCTGTTTGCGAGCGCCTTTTTTAATTGAGCCCGGCGTCAGGGTTTCGGAGCCGGTCAGCTCTGTTGATTTAACACCGACCCTGTTAGGGTTGTTGGGCTTTAAAATAGATGGAGTTGGTTTTGATGGTGTTGACGTAGTGGATTATATTCCTGATGACCGCAAAGTGTTTTTTTCCGGCTGGATGCAGGAAGGGCCTGCGGGTTTTATCCAGGGCGATCGTAAGTATATATATCGTCCTACAGACAAAACGGCATACTACTATGACGTAGGCACGGATCCGCGAGAGTTAATAAGGATGGATATGTCAGAGCAAGAGGCCCGGAGTATTGCTGACGAAATTATTGCATGGCGTAAAAGTACGGTTTTTCGGATCGACCAGCAGCGTGCCGGCGAAAAGACGCTGTTTGGCCGATGGCTTTGCCGCTGGACCAATCGTGTTTGTTCTGCAAAATATAAATACGAGGAAAAGTAAAGCCACTATAAATATAGGCGCATTCATAGCTTGATTTTTGTTATGTGGTTTTTATGAGATTGATGTTGATATTGGTAAACATGCAATGGAAAGCTTGCCATTTTATTCCTTATAGGTGACAGGGGGTGAAGATGGGTTGGTTGGGGAAGACATGTGTGTTGATAAAATACAACACAGTGTCAAATTATGACATGCTCCTGATATCGGAATGAGGATGGTATTTAAGAGTGTAACTATTTTCATAGCAAGGCCTTAAGCACGGACCTACGTGCGCTCTTCGTTAATTTCCTGTTATTGGTATATTCTTTGCAAGCATTTCGAGTTTATCGACTTTTAGTCAGCTATATTGGGCGGGCGGCCTAAAAACATTTTGGAGGAGGATATGTCCGCCCATTTAGAAGATACCAAAACTGGCGCATCCGGTTTTGATAATAATTAAATTTTTTTATGCGGGGTCGTTCCGGAGGAGGGTCGGCTCCGCATTTTTCATGCGCTTAGGCTTCTATAACGACATTTTACACCTCCGAAGCCACATAAGATTTTTTAGAGCATCCGGATTTTGGCTTTATGTAAATTTGTCTACTAAATTTAAGTGGTGATTCATATAATCAGACGGATTATGGAACGTGCAGTATACAGAATTATAGATGCTAATTTCAATCGGGCCCGTGAGGCGGTGCGTATGGTAGAGGAGTTTTGCAGGTTTACCCTGAATTCGAGTCCGCTTACCGAACGGGCCAAGCGTATCAGGCACGAGCTGTCGTCAGCGATTAATAAGCTTGACGCCGGACGGATTATCGCGGGCAGAGATGTTCCGGGCGATATCGGTCTTGGTAAAACGGTCGATGAGCAGCTTGAGCGCGGCAATCTCAGGGATTGCTTTACCGCCGGTTGCAAGCGTCTGACCGAGGCCCTGCGGGTGCTTGCTGAGGTCAGCCAAACGCTTGATGGGCCTGTGGCCGATACGATTGAGAAGCTGCGATACGCGGCTTATACACTCGAAAAGGACATTGTTCTTTTCAGCGATGTTTTTGAGAAATTCAAACGTGTCAGGTTGTATATTATTATCACCGAAAATCTGCCGCTGGATGTTGTTTCGTTGGCCTGTAAATGCGCTGACAGCGGAGCGGACTGCATTCAATTACGTGCCAGGGAAATTAATGATGACAAGCTTTTCGGCATTGCAAGTACATTCGTACGGATTTGTAAGGACGCCGGCGTTCTCAGCATAATAAATGACCGGGCCGATATCGCTGTGGCTGCAGGAGCTGATGGTGTTCATCTTGGTCAGAATGATTTGCCTGTGGCGCAGGCGCGCGATCTCCAGTTGTCTCCGCTTATAATCGGTAAAAGTACGCATTCGCTCGAACAATTGCGCGCCGCTTGTAAAGAGCTTCCCGCGTATGCAGCCTTGGGGCCGGTATTTGCGACTGAAACAAAACGGACAGCCAGGCCTGTCGGCCTGGACTATGTCAGGCGTGCGGCGGAGCTGCTGGTTGATACGGGCATTAGTAGCGTTGCTATTGGTGGCATTAACCTGGACAACGTAGGTGATGTTTTAAAAGCGGGCGCAAGGACGATAGCGGTCTGTGCCGCGGTGACGAAAGCCGTAGATGTACGAAAAGCCTGCCGCGAGCTTAAAGAGAAAATAGACAAATTTAACAAAGATTAATTTGTGTCGTTTATGACAGCGTTGCGTGGAAAAAGGTATTTATTGGGGCTATTTATTCTAATTGTATATACGGCATCGTTACAGGGCGAAGTGCCACGGAGGGTAATGGCATTCTACTATTCATGGTATGGTGTACCTGATGGCACGGGCGGAGCTGGCAGGACGGTGCACTGGGGCAATATTGATATTGCGAAAAAAGATATCGGGGCGAGCACTAATTATCCGATAGATGGTGCTTATGACTCGCATGACCCGGAGACGATAGAAAGGCATTGCAAGTGGGCGGTTGAATCTAACATCGATACGTTCATAGTTAGCTGGTGGGGGCATGGCAGTTATTCGGACAGGGCTATGGATGAAATTCTCGATATCTGTAAACGTAACGGAATGAAGGCCTGCATCTACTATGAGACCGTTCCCCGGCCTCGAACGCTCCAGTCGGCTGCGGATGATATAGTTAAAGTTTTAGATAAATACGGCGGCCATGATGCCTACCTTAAGGCCGGCGGCAGGCCCGTAGTGTTTGTCTATAGCCGTGCACTTGGGGAGCTTGGATTGAGGGGTTGGCTTGAGGCTATTGAGATTATCAACAGTAAATGCGAGGGAGGTTTTGCTGTGATTGGTGACGCCTTTAGCTATGGTTCCGTACGGGTTTTCGATGGTGGTCATACATATAATACCGCCGGCTCGCTCAGGGGCGTTGGGCCTGATGAGGCGCGCAGGTGGACTTCCGCTACGTATCGTTCCTGGGTGCGGATGGCCGACCGTGCCGGCAGGATTAGTACTATAACGGTAATACCCGGCTATGATGACACGAAGATACGCGAGCCGGGCCTTGCCGTCGGCCGGTATGATGGCAAGCTGTATCGCCTCCAGTGGGAAGAGGCTATCGAGGCCGATCCGCACTGGATATTGATTACCAGCTTTAATGAGTGGCATGAAGGCAGCGAGATAGAGCCGTCTTTGCAATATGGGCGGCGCTACCTTGACATTACAGCCGGATATGCGAAACGCTTTAAGGCAAAGCCGCGCAGCGCCGTCAACCCTGCCGATTCACAGCAATTTTCCGTTGAGGAAAAGGCGCGATTGCGTGAGAAGTTTAATGGCATTCGAATCGGTGTTTTGCCGAATGCGGATTCGATGGCCTTTTGGTGGCTTTTGGATTTAGGCGTTGATATGGAGTCTCTGAAATGGCAGGATGTCGTAGAGCGTGATTTGGCCGTGCAAGATTATCCTGTTTTGCTTTACTGTGGCGGCGAGCATTATCATCGTAGCGTTAATAAAACCGGTGACGTTGATGATGCGTTAGTCGGTTATCTGAAATCAGGTGGGTGTCTTTTAGTATTACCTTCGAAACCATGGCCCTTTTACTATGACCGGGATGGTCGTGTGGTAAAAGGCAGCGATCGGTTTGGCCTGAATTTACGTATAGGGTGGGAAAGGCCGCCGCGTGACGATAATTTTTATTTTATTCAGCCGCGGCGTTATTTGCCGCACGTTTCTGATAAATTTGCATTTCCCGTGTCGGGTGATTTACGGTGGCGGCCGTTCTTTTCAAGTGAGGGTGTTGAACATATTTCTCTGCTGCAGCTTCGTAATGAGGATAATGAGTATTTCGGGGATGCCGTTGCGCTTAGTGAGCTTGAAGGTGGCGGGCGAGTTCTTTATGTATGGTTTGGTTTGCTTGATGGTCCTTACGCGGAAGCTTTGCTTTATGACATGTTTGACTTTGTAGGAGCGCGGGTCGGCCCTTGAGTAAGTGACTGGTAAAAAAGGATTAATGAACGGTTCGATGCAGGCTTGCAGGTCCCGCTTTCGGTAGTACATACCCTGTTTTTAGGATAGCCAAATCCTCGCAATCCCGGGGAATTATCCACCAGGAGGATATTTTGGCGGGAATCCGGTACTAATCTTAGGTGATTTTGATATAACTTAAGGTTTGCAAGGTATGTGAAGAAAACGACCGTGGGAGACGAGCTTGCTGCCCGTCATAACATCTTTATTTACAATAGGTTATTTAAATAGAAATGGGTTTGGGGTAGATTGTAGTTATGGCGAAAACAAGGAGCCACCTTTTGTTTTTTTGCTTTTGATATTTGGCTTGAGAGCGAACTTTCGGGTTATCAACAGGTTATCCACAAGCAAAAACCGTGCCGTTTTTGCGTTGGTTTCGTGTTTATGCGGAGCGGTTGCATAGCTAAAAGGCTGTTTGGGCTTGTATAAGTGTTTGTTAGGGCA
>JASFVS010000083.1:0-9680 GCA_050049715.1 Phycisphaerales bacterium | reverse complement strand
ACTTGCTGCTCACAAACCTCCTCAAACAATTAACGTCCGGCTCTATGCTTACAGGGTCGAAGTTGTTTTGCTGCAAAGAAAGAAGAATTTCCGACAGCACCTTTCGCTGCGAAGTGAAGACGGTAAGCTCCGAGCCATCCTGACCCGCTGATGTTATTTCGAAAGCAAGCGCGATATCTGCAATATCCGTCGCAAGGGCATCTTCAGTATCGAACCTGATAGTGGCGGCGATTCGCCTGGGGTCGCTAAATTCGCTGTGTACGCTGTGCTGCATAAACATTGCACAATCAAGGGCCACCGCAACCTCGGAAAAGCTCAGCTTCCTCTCGGTGCAGCCTTTGGCAATAAGATTCGCCAGCATCTGCGGGCTTGCCTGCTCTTGCTCCGGAACGGAAACGCTGAAACAGTCCACAACCATTTTGCTTTGTGGATTCAGGCAAACCACCATTGCTGTTTCACTGCTGAAATAAATCCCTAAGTAGTTATGAGTATCCACTGCCAATTAGCTCCTGAATAATCATCTAAATTTAACTGTTTATTACGGCGATTCGTTCCACTTTGTCACCATCTTTTGTTATTGCTATAATGGACGATGTCTTTGCCACGCCGCTTACAACTGTTACTTTTATCGTAAAAAACCTGCTGGTCGTAGTAATATAATCTTCGCACTTACTTATCGAATCGGAATATCTGAACAGGTCCGTCTTCAAATCCTCGATATTTTCATAAGGCTCTATTCGTCTTCGCTGTATAATCTCTTCGGCGATTTCGACCTGGTTGCCACCGAAAATAAAGGCCGCTTCCAATACATGCCGGGGGGCCGTATTGATATTAACCTTCATCGAACCCCACATCCCGAGATATTTCAAAGGTGACTCACTGGCGTCGGAGCGGACTATAGTCGGCCTTGCAAGGGTTTCGGTATCAATCATAGAACTGTGAAAAAGTTTTGCAAAATGTGTAGTCTGTTCGGCAATCTGTTCGGAGGCGGATACGGTTTTTCTTCTTATCCTCGTTTGTCGAGTTCTTCTGGTGCGGCTTCCGCTTCTGGTTGCTATACTTGACCTCGTTGGCGTTCTTACAGTTTTAGTTATAGTCTTAAAGCTCACTGCAAACGGTTTTATTTTACCTATTTCCTCAAGCTCACTTTTAAGAGACTCAATTTCATCAAATTTAAGACCGTTCATCTCACAGAAAGTCTCGAACCCGGCCTCGACTTCTCGTTCTATTTCTTTGTCGGCCAGCAGCGCCCAGCCGAGCGGATATTTCGCATTTTCGTCTTCGATTTCAATCTTAACCTTGGCCGAACCAACCTCAAATTCCACCGGATCCGTCACCAGCGGCCAGGGCGGACCATAGGGACCCGGGATTGTAAAATAATTCATACCGCTAAAGTCAGCTCCGATTTCATAGAAATCGCCATCGTTAAAATCATCGACACCACCGGCCTTATTATTATAACTTTTACCGCTGCCGGGCATTTCCATTCCGAATTCGAGGCTCCACTGTTCTACAAGCTCTTGGTATCCGGCTTCATCGAGATAAAACAAATCAGAAAAGTCCGGCTCGTTCGGTCGGCTGATTAGTTCCGCCTCTATCTCTTCCACTGTGGCCAGTGCATACTTAAGAGCTGAGTCACAACCATAGCGTGCGTTACTGTAATCTATTATATACTGGTTTCGGTGACGCTGTGCTAAAACGCGCGTGCTTAAAGTATAACCCAACGTCGCAAGCACAACTAACAACACTAACGTTACCAGCAGTACAATACCTGAACGCTTTCTAAAACCAATTGGATTATTTAAATTTTTATTCATCATCTGGTTCTTCTGGTTCTGCTCGGGCCGATTGACCGTGGTTTCTTGCTATCGGGCGAAACCTCACTTTTCTTAGTTTCATTTTTAACGTCTTCTTCCCCTCCTTCTTCCACTTTCTCTTGCTCTTCCTCTTCTTCACCCTGACCAAGCTCCCTTTTATCTACTGAGAATCTGATTTTTCTGGTCCTGTCAATCGCTATAGTACGGATTAATTTTTCTTCGTCCGGAACATCCAGCGTACCGTTGGCTATCTTAAAAGGCTCCGCAAAGGAAAGAGTCACCTCAATACCGGCAGGCAGCGTGCTGCTCGTCCATCTGTCCTGAACAGTTCTGCCAACAGGGACTCCAATTCTAAAAAAAGTAAGGCCGGCACAAATCGGTACGAAAAGTTCTTTCTCCCAATCTTCTTTATTCTTGTCGAGCAGTTTGTCTTCCATGGCGATTCCGCTGTGGCTTCGATATAAAACAAGGCCGTCAATGTTACTCTCGAAATCATAGCCGCTCTGCCACACAATTGTTTCAAAAGTCTCTTCCTGGCCTCTGTTGTCGCTGAAAGTTTTTGTAATCGTAAGCCTGGCGGAGGGCAAGCCATGGTCGTATTTATTCTCAATTGTGATTTGAGTTCCGGACCCGCTCGATATTATTCCGTCAAGGTCTTCCGCAATACGCTGCATGACCTCGGACGGCAACTGCGAAACGTCGAGCCTGCGCTCGACAGCGGCGGCCGAACGTTCAGCCCGGCCGTAAATACCAAGAACCGAAATCAAAACCATTGACCCTATCGTTAGTGCCGTAATAAGTTCAGCTAACGAAAAACCTCGGCATGCTTTGTTCACATATGTCTTATTCAGATTATATTTTGCCCCGAAAAATTTCATCGCAGTTAAAATTCCCCTTACCGCTGGCTCTTCATAAACTCATAAATCTCACTGGCGTCCATACTATCAAGTTCCTCATACGGAAGACCTGTTTGCGGGTCTATTTCGCCCTCTTCGCCGGTCCTCTTCTGCTCGGATAACAGCCTTACTAATTCAGCCTCGGAACTGGCTTGTGAGCTTTTATCTTCATCGCTGGGATTGCCGCCGCTGCTCTTATAAATATCAAGATTCATCTTTATAAAAGCCCCGTCTCCCGTCTTGAGCATACCATTTTCGAGCCACTCCTCGATAGTTTGAATATCGACGCCTGCGTACTCTGCGGCCTCCTCGATTGTCCCGATGAGCTGGGCGGACAGCAGCTCCTCTTGTTCTTCACGATTCATTATTTCAAGCAGTTGCCCTCTTGTCAGATCGGTAAGCCAGTGTGTCAGTTCAACTCTTTGTTCCTGCCCTTGTGTATCTTCATATTCGGCAACACAAACACCTCTTATCCACATTCGTGCCGTTATCGGCTCATAAAACGTCTCGACAATAGTCTGCCACACAATGCCGGGATACTTATCACTTTGGCCGTACTCGACACCCTCCTCTATTGAAGATGAGGCAAGCAGCCTTTCCATATTCTCGCGTGCAACTTCAAAGGCCTGAATATGCAAAGTTGAGTCCGTCGCCGAGGTCACACATCTGTCTATAACGACAAACACACTTGAGCTGATAAGCGCAAGTATGGCCAGGGCGGTAACAACCTCAACTAGGCTGAAAGCCTCTTTTTTATTGTAACATCTTGCGCTTCTCATGTTATACCTGACACATTTCTATTATCAGAACATCATTTCATTTTTAGTTTTCGGCCCTATAAGCTCCACATCGCCCCGCTCTAACGTAATCATTCTGTTCATACGGTTAACGACGATCGAATACGGCTGTTCGTTTTCATCTAACAAAACGATTTTACCGCCGTATTGCCACCCCGAGTGTCCCGCCCTGAATTTCGCCCTGTCATCGTTTGTAAACTCCCCGTCATCGAACCAGACATAATAGGCCCGGCAGTTCTCGCTAAAAAAGTTTTCAATAATTATTTCCTCTTCCAGCACCTGTGAAAGGTCCGGAGAAGTAATCTGGCGAAGAACATATTTTTGCGCCGGCAAATCTACAATAACTTCATATCTTCTGTCACTTTCGGCCGCCGCTCTGGCCGCCATTTGCATCGTCGAGATAAGGTCCTGTACCTGTGCCTTGAACGTGCCCTTTCTAAGTAATCCGAAAAGGTGCACCTGGGCCATAAATGCGAACAACGCAACTACAACGATTACGACCATTAGCTCGATCATTGTAAAACCGCGTCTCGCATTGAGCACCGGGTATTGCTCCTCAGAAATACCTGGGCTCGAGCGCGTCACGTTCGACTTTTTACGCTCGACAAAATCAGTATGCATCGGTGCTGAGTAAATCATCTTCTGTACCCTCTTCGCCGTCAGGCCCCATACTCCTGATTTGAAACTGCCTGTCGCCCCCCGGGAAGACCTCGTAAATAAACTCATGTCCCCATCCGTCCAGAGGTAGTTCGGTCGTTTCCAGATAACCGCCCGGCTCCCAGACCGTAACATCACTCGGCTGCTCGATAAGAGCCATAAGACCTTCGTCTTCGGTTGGAAATCGTGCAGTATCCATCTTGAATTGATTGACCGCGGCATGAAGAGCCTTGAGATTGCTCTTGGTGACCGTAATACGAGCTTGGTCTATTTTAGATGCTACTTTAGTAACAACCAGGGTCGCAAGCAGGCCGATGATAATCAGCATAGCCATAAGCTCGACCATTGTAAAACCATACCTGACTCGCTTCGACGCCTCGCGGCAAACTCGTTTTTTTCTTTCTTTCCCTGTCATTTTAATCTCCGAAAGATTCCGTTAAAGTTTTCCCGCCGAAACCTCCAGAATCGGCAAAATCGTTGCATAAGCAATAACACCTATTATTGCAGCCATAATAATTATAATAAGCGGCTCAACCGCCGCACCAAGTCTTTCAATAACAATATCAGTAGAGGACTCGAGGTTGTCACTGATATTTTTAAGCATTGTTTCCAGCTCGCCGCTTTTTTCACCGACTGCTACCATATGAGCTATAGCCGGGTCGATAACACCACTGTCC
The DNA here is from genome assembly GCA_050049715.1 of Phycisphaerales bacterium. Classification (GTDB taxonomy): domain Bacteria; phylum Planctomycetota; class Phycisphaerae; order Sedimentisphaerales; family Anaerobacaceae; genus NIOZ-UU13. The sequence continues at coordinate 4,836 of JASFVS010000083.1, read as the reverse complement.
CGCAGCGGCATTGCGATATCGGCGCCCGCAAGAATCCTCTCTCGCGCCTGCTGAATGGCTCTTTTCATAAGGATATTACCGGTAACCTCCGAGACAACCCGAAGAGATTCAGCCATCGCAAGCCCCGAATTAAGAAGCGTCGAAAGAGTGGAAGCAAAACGCGCCACAACCCGCTGTTTGATAAGCGGTCCGAACAACGGTAGGGACAGCAAAAATCTGTCACGCAGATAAGCGCCTCGTTCGGTCTTAAGGAACCGCCTGATGCCCCAGACGATACCGACAAGCGCAGCAATAACTAACAGCAGCCACCCGCTTGTCAGCACATAACCTACGTCCATCAATCGCTTGGTAATCCAAGGCAGCTCCTGCCCTGACCTTTCAATTTGCTCGCCGATTTTCGGTATGACCTTGGTTGTCAGAACCAGAACCGCTGCAATGCAAAACATAACCAGAACAACCGGATATACCATCGCAGTTATTATTTTCGATTCGACCCGTCTGCGTTTCTCCATAAAGTTGGCAATCGTCGAAAGGCTCAGCCCTAATGAGCCGGTGACCTCGCCCACACGAACCATGCTTACGTATATTACATCGAAATAATCACTATAATCTTTCAGGGCGTCTGTAAACGATTCGCCGGTAATAACACGGTCACGAATATCGACAATAGCATGTTTGAGCCGTGCATCCGAAGTCTGCAATGTAAGAACTGAAAGCGCCTCGGTCAGTTTGATACCGGAATTAAGCAGTGTAGCAAGTTGCTTGGTAAAATCAATCATCTGGGTTTTACTGCGCTTGGTGAAAAACGAAAACAACGCGGCCTTATTTTCAGACCTCGAGCTAACCTGGGTAATCGACGAAGGGTGAATACTTCGTACCCTGAGCTGCTTTCTCGCCGCGTATGGGCTTTCGGCGCTAATCGCCCCTTTGACTTTCTTACCGTTCGCCGCTATTGCTGTATAATGATATCTTGGCATAATAGAATAATCGATTTATTACCAATTACTTTTCAAACTTTGAATATTTAATATGAAATAGTCAATATTAAATTATATAACGTCTGCCTGTGTCACTCTCAAAACTTCGGAAATAGTAGTAACTCCCGCCATGACCTTTCTCGCTCCGTCCATTCGCAGTGTTTGCAGGCCGGTGTCAAGAGCGAACCGCTTTATTGTACCGGCACTTTCTCTTTTGTATATCAGGTTCCGCACCTCGTCGTTAATTAACATCATCTCATAGATACCCGTTCGGCCGCGATAACCTGTCTGAAAACATTTCTCACAACCTTCACCGACGAAGAATTTCGCACCGTTCGCGACTACTTCCTCACCCAAACCAAGCTCTCTTAATTCATGAGCCGACGGTTCGGTGGTCTTTTTGCAGTCCGGGCAGACCTTTCGCACTAATCGCTGGGCTATAATCGCAATCAGCGAAGAGCTGACCAGATACGGCTCAACACCCAAATCCAGCAGTCGGCTGACCGCACCCGCCGAGTCGTTGGTATGCAGCGTACTGAAAACCAAATGGCCAGTAAGCGATGATTGTATCGCCATACGTGCCGTCTCGATATCTCGAACCTCGCCGACCATTATAACATCAGGGTCTTGCCGCAGCACGTGCCTAAGCGAGGTCGCAAAAGTCATACCTTTTTTATTGGCTACCTGAATCTGGCTGATTCCTTCGAGCTGATATTCGATGGGGTCCTCTATGGTTATAACATTTTTCTCCGCTGAGTTAATCCTGTTAAGGCAGGCATAAAGTGTCGTACTTTTTCCGCTGCCCGTTGGGCCGGTCACAAAAATGACTCCGTGAGAACGAACCAGCAGAGAATCGAATTTTTTCAAATCATCCTCCCACAACCCTAGCTCGTCCAGCCCGAACAGTCCCGTGCTCTTGTCAAGCAAACGCAGCACGCTGCGCTCACCATAGCTGGTCGGAACCGTACTGATACGCAAATCTACTTCACGCTGACCTAAGCGAACGCTGCACCTGCCGTCCTGCGGAAGCCGTCGTTCGGCAATATCCATACCCGCCATAACCTTAATACGGGAGATAATCAGCGGCAGAACGTTTTTATTCAAACTCAGAGTGTCATATAAAATACCGTCTATACGATAACGAATCTGAATCTTTGTCTCGTAAGGATGAACGTGAATGTCACTAGCCCTTAATTGTAAAGCGCGAAAGAGAATATCGTTAACCAGCCTGATAACAGGCGGCCTGTTCACCACATCAAGAAGGTCATCCGAAGAAGACACCTCATCGACAAGCTGGTCGAGATTTTGCGAATCAAGCTCTTCGACCACCTCCTCAATTACCGTTGACCTCTGCTCATAGGCAATATCTATTACAGAGGTAATCGCCGCACGGGTGGACACCGCCGCCTTGACCGGCAGAGATGTCATCTTGGAAACGTTATCAAGTGCGTTCGCATCCAGGGGTTTGGACAAAACAACCGTAAGCTCTCCGTTATCCTCATCAGGCTTTATACCTATAAGAAAATGGTGCTGTGCATACGTCGCGGGAACCGCTTCTACAAATTCGGGCGGTACCGACTTAGCCGATATCTCCGGGATATACTCCCACCCGAGGGCCTCGGCAAAGAGTTTTAAAACCATATCTTCGGTAAAGTATGGACAGTTGAGTAACGCCTCATCAACGCGCATTTTCGCGCTGTTTTCCTCGAAAAACTTTGCCAGTTGCTTAGCATCAACTATGCCCGTTTGCTCGGCTATTTTTATCAGTAAATCTTTCATTTTTATTGCGCATCAAGAACTCTGATTGGCTCCATCGCTTTAGGCTTTGCGCCCGGCCAGTCACGATAGTCCTGAAATTCTATTTCATGTTTTTCAAACGCCTCTCTGTTTCTGTCTGATATCCGTTGCAAATCTTCTCCCATAGACCCTTCTTCGTCGGGCCTTATAATCTCTGCCTTGACGAAAACATACAGATTTCTTTGTGCGTCGGTGTTACTGGTACTCCTGAACAGGCCACCGATAATAGGAATATCACCAAGCAACGGAACTTTTGTTCCACCCTTGCCTTGGTTCAGTTTCAACATTCCTCCTAAAATTATAGTGCTGCCGTCCGGGACGGTAACAGTCGTATTGATATTGCTGCCCGCCGTATCCGGCGGTTTGTTTCCCGTTGTTGGCACAAAGTCATCTCTTTGCAGTTCAATATCAAGACGTAGCAAATCACCCCGGCTGATATGAGGGGTTATGTTAAGTGTAATTCCCGCATCATAAGGCTCATACTCGACGGCTGTCGGTATAGCATTTGACACACCCTCAATAATAGTGCTGGTCGCTTTCTCAACGTAAGTGACATCCGTTGTGCTGATTGTTCCCGGCTCGTTGTCGTTAACAAGGATTTTGGGCTTTGCCAGGACTCTGCCGTAATCCTTCTTTTGCATTGCAGTAAGTAAAAAGTTAATATGCCTATCACCGTAAAAGCCAGTACCCAAACCGCCTACGGACTGGAAATCGATAAAGCGGTCTCTGCCGCTGCTTAAAAGTGAGTCAACTAAATTTGTTCTTACAGTATCTTCTTCTCCGACAATCGCTCCAACGGCCGGCAAAATCGCACTTGTCAGACCGGACGTGCTGACCAAATCAGGAAAGCTCGAAAGCACATTAAGGTCGTAATCAAACTTATCATTCTTCGATATCTCGACCAATGTTACATCAATAAGTACCTGAGGCCTTCTCTTGTCCAGTTTTTCTATTAGGCTTGATACCCATTCCTGATTCTTTTTACTCGCATAAACAATCAGCGAAAAAGTGTTCGGGTCGGCAACTATAGTTACTTGTTCGTCCTGCTTTTGTATAACCTCTTCAATTTTGCCTTCTTTGTCCAGAACAGTCTCCTGAATAAGTGGCTCCAGAATCGTCGCCAAATGTTCCGGCGACTGGTTTTCAAGTGGATAAACCCTGTAAGGTATTTCCTCTTCATCCGTTTCTCTGTCCACGTAGTCCTTAATGGTTACTATCCGCGCGTGCTGTTCGGCGGTTGCATTCACCAGCAGTGAATTTGTCGACCGAACTACCGCCACCTGGGGCTCTCCCTCAAGACTTTCGGCCGCCTCCTCGCCTCTTAACCCCCTCGTTGGAGTCCGGCCTCTTACTGCTGTTTGCCCTCTCGTTGTTGCGGTTGTAGTCGGTGGCTTGGCACCATCGGTAAGCCTTGAAGAATAAGAAGTCATCTGGCTGGCACTGATAACGCCGAGTTCTGCAAGTTTATTTTTCACCTCTTCAGCATCGACATGTCTGATTTTATATAATTCCAGAGTTCGCAGGTCTTGTTGCGCAACGTCAAGCGTATCTATCAATCCCTCGACCTCATCCAGTTGCTCGGCAAGTCCTATCATTAGAATACGGTTCGTTCTTTCGTCGGCATCGAGATAGACGGCCGGTTTACCCGATTCAGGCTGTGCCGCAGGTGTCTGGGTTCTTCTTCGGGCCGCAGCGGCACGTTCCCGGCGAATTCGGGCATTATATGCAGTAGTGGTCTCTCCGGACCTGCGCGGAGTTGGAGTATATGGTTTTTCCGGCTCCGCTTCTATAGTAACGGTCACTGTGCCTAATTGCTCGGCAAGGGTCTGGATTTTTGGGGCAAGTGTCTCCGCCATTGTGTATTGTAATTGCCTGAATCTGAACCTTCTTGGTTCTCCGGGCTTGTCAAGCATGTCCAAAAGCTCTTCTATCCGCGGCATACGATAGGCATAGCCGGTTACTATGAGCGTTTGAGTTTCAGCAATAGGATTGGTGTCGATGGCGAGTTTCATCGCATCCAGGAAATTCTTGGCACTGGTAACATCTATGTGTTTGAGCTTAA
>JASFVS010000382.1:0-3063 GCA_050049715.1 Phycisphaerales bacterium | reverse complement strand
GTCAAATATCTTGTTTAATACACCGTTTTCACAAGCCAGCTCCAACACACGAACAAATTATTGTTTTAAGTTTCTATGTTTTAAATGGCAGAATTACGACTGATGAAAAAAAATTCTCGGGGATTTTTGGTCGTAGACCGAATCTTTCCGGAGATGTAGGTCGATATGTTGCTCAAGTTCAAATAAGTTCTGTGCTGGAAAATACCGTCAGAGCGATAGTAAAGGATATAGCGGATTTGGTTCTCGATTATTTACCAGACAAAGATGGCAAGGTTCAGGCGGTTGAATATAACAATGCCACAGTTAATGTTTTGAAATAAGGCCTCCTGATTCCGGTGAAAACTGATGTCGGGATAACAATATAAGCTTTTTATTTATAGGTAGTTGCATTATTTTTTCAATGTAACCGACAGGGACGGAGTGTGTCGTGATCGAAAGTGATCAATCTATTTTGGGTCGAAGAAAGAGAAAATATTGAAAGAACTAAACTTTGGTGAAGGGATATAAGAACCTTAAGGGGGGAAGGCAAGTTCCAATGTTTAGCAGGATTTTGTTTGCATTATATGGCTTCTGCAAAGTAGGATGCATACGCAGATTCATTCGACGTATCGTGTTAAAACTGGAAGGGGGACAATTTTATTCTCTTACGATTCGGAAAATATATGCGCATTATCACTACATCGAAATTGGGGCGTATAGCTACGGTGACTGTTTTAATTTAAGCAATATCCGTCCTTATGTCAGAATTGGCAGATACTGTTAATATGCTCGAAAAAGGGTAGATTAAAGCTTACTGCATATGAGCAAAGCACTTTCAAAGGTTAGGGATGTATTTCGTGGTGATAATCTGAAGGCGCGTGGTGCCCGAGGTATGGCGATACTTGGCGTGGCCACAGCGGTGGAACGTGTTTTGCGACTGGCGCGCAATATGCTTCTGGCCAGGCTTTTGGCGCCGGATGTGTTTGGAGTAATGGCGATGGTAATTGCTGCGTCCAGCATATTTGAAACTCTCAGCGATGTCGGCATAAGGCAATCAATCATACATAGCACAAAAGGTATAGACGCAGACTACCTCAATGTGGCATGGTGGGTTCAGAGCTTAAGAGGGCTGGGGTTATATTTATTTGGGATAATAGTCGCTCCTTGGGTTGGTCAGTTCTATGATATGCCTGAACTGGTATTGCTGTTGAGGGTGGCATTTCTAACGATGTTTTTTTATGGTCTTAGGAGTCCACGTGCTTGGGTCTTGGAAAAGCAAATGCGATTCGGAAGGTATATTATTTTGATCCAGGGCAGTGGCTTGTTAAGTACATTGGTTACAATTGGGCTGGCGATTTACTTGCGGAATGTATGGGCTTTAGTAATAGGAGTTGTGTCTCAAGCTGTGATCCTATGTATTTTATCATTTGTTTTGTGTCCATTTCTACCACGACTGACTATTGATAAGGATAGCTTGAGAGAGCTGCTGGATTTTGCCAAAGGCATGTTTGGTTTGTCTTTCATGGCAGTAATAATTTTGCAAATACCTGTATTTGTACTGGGGAAAATGGTGTCAGATGTGCAACTTGGAATGTATTATTTGGCCTTTCAATTAGCATATCAGCCCGTTCAACTATTTAACAGAGTTGTAGGCAAGATTCTTTTACCTGCATTTGCAGAAAAACAGCATGAAAAAAAGTCTATTTGCCGTGTGATGCTAACAATGGCGAGGAGTACCAGTATTTTCATAGTTCCTTTGTTGGCACTTACAATTATTTGTGCAGGACTCATTTTATCGTTGGTATACGGTTCACAGTATGCTGCAGTAGCGACCCCATTTATTTTGCTATGTGTATGGGGATTAGTTTTAATGGAAAGTATAAAAGTATCTTCGATATTTCTTGGAATGGGTTTACCGCGTTTGTATCGCCGAATAGTTGCTTTACGAGGTTTGTTGTTAGCTGGGTTGATATACCCAGCAACTTTTTACTGGGGATTGTCCGGCGCTGCAGCAGCTATGTTAGCCGCATATTCCATTGGATTGGTTTTACCCTTTATATGGATGAAAAAACTGATAGGATTTGAGATTTTGGAATACGGACGTGCCTGGCTGCCGGGATTACTGCTTTCGGTGTTTGTGTTTGTTCCTATGGCACTATTAAGATTTATCAACGTCGAGTATATAGTATTAAATGTAATCACGGCTGGATTGGGATGCTTAACAGCAGTGGTTGTTGGGGTATTTTATCTCAGACGTCGCTACAAATTAATTTAAGTCTTGCAGGTGATTAGATAACGTGATTGTGAGAAGATTAAAATCAGAAGCACTTTCATAGATTCCGAAAAGTACAGAACAACAGGAAAATTATGGAATTTGAAAAAATTAAATACGTTGGTAATGTTTTATTAAAGCAGATTAAATCTCATCAGGTGGACAAACCGCTTTATAGTGATGGGCCTGTTGAAAGAGAACTCTATGAAGGATATAGGAAAAATCACCATTATGGTGCTATTCCGGAGGGAAAAAAATATCACTCCTGGGCTCTTGAGTATCACCTTTCACCTGTGCGCTGGAATTTGTTGAAATGGTATCCGTTTGATGACCAGGCAGAATTGCTTGAAATTGGTGCTGGCTGCGGTGCTTTGACTGGATTATTCTGCAGCAAGCTAAAGAATGTGGTTTCCCTGGAGTACAGCTATCAGAGAGCATTGGTGACTGCCCAAAGATACTCTAACTGCTCTAACCTTGAAGTTATTGCGGGAGGACTTCAGGAGTACGAGGAAAATCGGCTTTTTGATTATATTACTGTGATTGGAGTACTGGAATATGCGGCGATATTTTATGGAGGTGATAAGCCTTTTGAATCATTTCTAAAGAAAGTAAGTACAATGTTGAAGCCGGAGGGTAAGTTGATTTTAGCTATCGAGAATAAAATCGGCTTAAAATACATTGCTGGTGCACCGGAGGACCACACAGGGCGAATCTTTGAGTCAATCTATAATTATCCCAGTCCATCCCAAGTAAGAACATTTAGTAAGCGAGAGCTGGCGGAGCTTTTAGGAAAGACAGGTTTTTTGAACCTG
>JASFVS010000365.1:0-3181 GCA_050049715.1 Phycisphaerales bacterium | reverse complement strand
TGGCGGACAGAGTGTGTCCTCTCTTGATGACGACCAGTTGTCAATGATACGTGGCACGCGTATCGGATTTGTGTTTCAGTCATTTAATTTGATCAATCAGCTCAATGTTGTAGAGAATATAGAAGTTCCAATGTATTATCAGGGATTTTCCGAGGATGAAAGTAAAGAGCGAGCAAAGGAACTGGCCGCAATGGTGGGACTTGGTGACAGATTTGGGCATCGACCTTCGGAATTAAGTGGTGGTCAACAACAGCGGGTGGCGATTGCAAGAGCGTTGGCGAATGATCCGCTGATTATTTTAGCCGATGAGCCAACCGGCAACCTTGATTCTGAAAGCGGCTCTGAGATACTTTCCATCCTTGACAGGTTGCATGAGCAGGGCAAGACTCTTATAGCTGTTACTCACGATGAGAGTATTGCGGCGGGAGCCGAAAGGGTTATACGTCTTTTGGATGGCCGCATACAAAGAGAGGAATATAACAAACGGTAAATACTTTATGTTTCTTTTTCGTTTTAAACGAACATTTAAGCTTGGGGTGAAAAGCCTCTGGATGCACAGGTTGCGCTCGACCCTGACGACATTAGGCATTATATTCGGCGTCTCCTCGGTTATTGCCATGCTGGCCATAGGTGAAGGTGCCAGCCAGGATGCGCAGGAACAGATAGCTCAGCTTGGCAGCCACAATATTATTATAAAAACTGTGGAGCCTCCCGAAGATCAGTCAGCTGTTGGCCAACAGCAAACTTTGAAAGAGTATGGTTTGACTTATGCCGATGCCGAGCGCTTCCGTAACGGGATACCTGATGTTCAGGTTATCGTACCGAATCGTCGTCTCTCTCAACAGGCACAATATCGTACTCGCAGGGCGTCTATTGAGGTGGTTGGCACAGTGCCATGGTATCCGGAGATATCGAATGTCCAGGTAACATACGGGCGGTTTCTCAGCAGCACGGATATGCAATACAAAAGGGGCGTTTGTGTTGTGGATGGAAAGTTAGTGGATGAGTTGTTTGCTTTCGATGACCCTCTGGGCCAGGATATCAAAATAGCAGGTGATTACTATCGTGTTGTGGGTGTTGCTACTGAACGGACCAAATCCAAGGCGGCAAATGGTCTTGAGAATAAAGACCCTACCGGAGCAAAGAAAGTCGGTGCGAATTTAGGCGGTATCTATATTCCTTTAAATACGGTCCAGAACCGTTTTGGTGAGATGTCACTGCAGATTAGTGCAGGTAGTCGGAATATAGAAAAGGTTGAATTACAGGAGATAATTGTAAAAGTCCGTGATATAAGCCAGGTTATGGGGACACGTCAGAGTGTAGAGACGTTGCTGAGCAGGTTTCATAAAAAAAATGATTACGAGATAACCGTTCCTCTGGAATTGATGAGGCAGGCGAGAGAATTTCAACGTATTTTCACTATTGTTCTCGGGTCGATTGCTGCAATTTCACTTGTGGTCGGTGGTATAGGAATTATGAATATTATGCTGGCTACCGTCAGCGAGCGGACTCGTGAGATAGGCATTCGACGGGCGCTTGGGGCCAAGAAACGAGACATTATATTTCAATTCCTATCCGAAACGTTACTTTTAACTTTATCCGGAGGTATTCTTGGAATTATCTTGGGCTCTCTGATACCATTTTTTGTGACCCATTTTGGACAGATGCGTACTGTAATAACAACAAGTTCGTTGATTTTAGCCTTTGGCATCAGTGCAGGAGTGGGAATAGTCTTTGGCTTGTATCCGGCCTATCGTGCCGCCAATATGGACCCAATTGAATCACTGCGGCATGAATAGTTTCTGTTTGGGGGATTTGTTTCTCGACGTGTTAAAGTAAAGCAAATTTAAAGTTAGTGCGATAGATTCCAATTTGCCCTAATTGGTATTAATCTTATGTTACTTCCGGACTTCGTTATGTCTTTCGAGTCAAGAAAATGCTTGTAAAGATTATTATCGGTCTGCCGGGGAATTAATGTGGGTTTTCCAGAAGTGACCGCATTTATTTACTATTAATTGTGCAGGTTAGTTTTATTGGCAGATTCAGTCTACAGGAACATCCCGATACGGGTAACGTACTAGCCATGGTTAAACCGGTGAAATCTGTAAAAGTCATTGACTCGACGATTGTTTTTGTGTTAAAATAGGTATAAGCAGTATATAGGTTACATAAATTCATCTGGAGATGGTGGTTCAAGCCTTCGTTGGGGAAGGGTTTAGAAGATGTTCAGATATATAAAAGCTTTGCTATTTGTACTTGTGTTGTTCATGTTCTTAGTTAGTTCTGTCGAGGCTCAGAATCAGCAGGAAGTCAACCCTTCTGTTGTGATTAACGAGATTCACTACGATCCGGATGTCAGAACTGAATTAGTTGAGTTTATTGAACTTTATAACTTTGGCTCAACAAATGTCGACCTTTCCGGCTGGTATTTTAGTGACGGTATTTCTTATCAATTCCCACCCGGCACCACTCTAAGTGCAGGTGGCTACATTATCATAGCTCAGAATTTGTCTCATATTAGTGACAAATGGGGAGGCGTCAGTGGTAGATATGAGATACCGCAGAATCTAATCTTAGGGCCCTTTGAGGGCAAACTCAGGAATGAAGGCGAAAAGATAGAACTTTGTGATGCCGATGGTGAAGAAATAGACCGGGTTGATTACCAGCTTGGTTTTCCCTGGCCGACTGTTGGTGATGCAGTGCCGGATGACGAACCCGGGACCGTTCATTCTATCCAGCTTATTAATCCGTTTATCGATAATGACTTAGCCGGAAGCTGGCGTTCGGCTTTGCCCACACCTGCGGCATATAACCAATCTGTTTATCTCGACAATCCACCCCCTCATATTCGCCAGGTTGAGCATTCTCCTGAACAACCAGTATCAGGTGAGCCGGTAATTATCACAGCAAAAGTGACCGACTCCGATGGAGTATCTAATGTGATATTGCAATACCAGATTGTAGCACCCGGCAACTATATCCCGGTAACTCTTCCGAACTATCCATCAAGGAATCCGGCCACTATATCGAATCCGGCTTATGGTAGAGGATGGGTGAGTTTGGTCATGCACGACGATGGCTTGACAGGTGATGAACTAGCTAACGATGATATTTATACGGTTCAGATACCGGGTTCTTTGCAGGTTCACCGTCGTCTGATACGTTATCGTATTATAATTGA
>JASFVS010000381.1:0-3071 GCA_050049715.1 Phycisphaerales bacterium | reverse complement strand
TTTTGCTATACACGTAGATATAATCTTTTGTAAGATCCCCAACAGCTATGGGAACTGAAAAGCAACTTCTTACGCAATTAAGCTCGCTGCGTGACTCTACAATATTAATTGTTGGGCTCGGAAATACACTAAAAGGTGACGATGCTGTTGGTCCCCTTGTTATCGAGCAGTTACAGTCACAGTCGATTTCCGCTGATTTGATTGATGCCGGCACAGTACCGGAAAATTATATCCAGACGATTATTAAAAAAGCACCGAACAATTTAATTGTAATTGATGCGATAGATTTTAAAGCTCCAACTGGAACAATACAGATTTTTAAACCTGAAGAAATAAATTCACATGTAATTTCAACTCATGTACTTTCACCAAGATTATTCGTCGATATGGTCTGCCGGGACATTAAGCTTGACGTGTATTTTATTGGAGTTCAGCCTGCCCGGATGCAAATTGGTCAACCTGTATCTCCAGAGGTTGACGGCGCAATCCAAAAGCTTTCACAAATTCTCACAGAGGCTTTCCCGCTTAGAAAATAAGTCGTATAGCTTGTTTAACTGTTACGAAAATACGTTTTACTTAATCAGACGAACGGCTTTGCCGGCATCTGCGCTTGAATCAAAGGCAATATAAAATACTGCGCGATTGCTGATTGCGGCGCCTGAAATACCGCGAAGGTTGAGACCGGCCTTAGCCAGTCGCAGTGTCAAATCGGCGCTATAGCCCGGTTTGTTACCTGTGGCTACACGAATTGCGAAAAGAGATTTGCTTTTCGCAAAGCCGGCCTTTTTGGCGGCTCTTATCTGCTTAGGACCTTTGATGGGTGTAACGAATACAACTCCTTTTCCCGGTTTATCAGGAGCTCGGCGAGCGCTTACAAATTCAAGATCGACGTCGGCATTAGCAAGGGTGTCAAGTTTCTCAGCCAATCCGCCAGGTACGTCCTCAATACTTGCAACCCACATATCAACTCGACTAACATCAATTCTCATGATTATTCTCCAAAAACAGCATATAATGATTTAACCAAAAGGTTTCCTTACTAAAAATGGTATGTTTTACTGTTTCAACCGATTTTGTCAACATCTCAACCAATTAATTTCAGGCAATAACACATTATTTTTAGAAAAATACTCGTCAAACACAGAGGAACGTTGAGATATGTCCAAAGAGCTGGTGATAGTATTAATAAGTTTCCTGTGTTATAATCTGCGGCAAAGATGAATGAAGCAAACTTACTTCTAAAAGCTTATTATGAAGTCCTGTACGAACGGCTTCTGGAAAACAGAGAGATATTGCTTACAAAAATAGAAGAAATACTGACCAATGAGGTAAAAAAAAGAGGTTTTGAAGACTTTGATGAGGAAAGATACACCGCCTATAAGGATGCCTGTGTTGCTTTTATTGATGAACGAATAGAGACTTACAATCCATTTGGCATTCAATATACCTTTGACCGCACAAGAGCAAAAGATGCTTTTGAATTGGAGTTGCAGCTTGATTGGTACGATAGCAGAGTTGAATTTCAAGCTTTGACCAAAGCGGCTCGCAACAAAGCAGAAGGAAATCCAACTGATGAAAGATTGAAGTTGCTGGCCGAGGAGCTTATCAAAGAGGCCGGAGCTTTCCCGGATAAAAGTATTATATCCGCTTACGAGACTGAGCCTGATTTAAGAAAGCTGCCGGATTATATAGTTGCACGAACTATAGAGGAAATCTTAGTATAATGTTGCATTTTAGTTATTTGTAGTTGAGAAATATCCGGCTTTAATTTTCGTTTATTTGTTATAAACCCATTGAAAAAACTCTATCGTTTTTAATGTTCCTTCTGCCTCTACTGCATGATGTGTAGATTTGTGCTTGTGGTTCTTTGTCTGTTTTAATAGTTATAGTAACACTCAAACTGGAATCCTTAATATTCATTTTACTAACATCCAGTTCTGTGGTTTTATCGAAGGTATCTTTATTATTGTTTTTAACGTTCAATTTAGCCCAGGCCAAACCGCTTGCCGTCAGGTTCTTTTCACATGCTTTTAGATAAACCGTATCTGATTGAAACAGCATAGTATTGGCGCCGTCTGTTAAAACGACCATTTCTGTTCCAATGACGGCAATTGCTGTTATCACAAGTATCAGTACAAAACCGTTTTGCCTTGGCTTTTTCATTTTTTCATTAAAACCTTTCAAAAAGCACCGATATAAAACAAATGCGAATTTGCCATTTTCTTTTCCAGGTGCCCCAGGACTTCGTGTTCTATATGGTTCCGAACCTCGACCGCGTAGCCATTTCCATTTTTCCGTAGAATTTGCCACCTTACTTTCGCGTGTGGTATCGACCAGGAAGGTGTTTCTGGATAGTTAATCTGATGATTAGACGCTAATTGTTCCCTGATTATCTTATCGTCTTTGATTTGATAGCATATCACACTGTTATCTTGCAATTCAATTAAAAGTAGCTTATCACTGGATGCATACTCTTCGAATGACTCCGGCAGTCTTTGGGCCTTATTGATGTCTTTTTCCATTTGGTCTAACACACTTAGCACGGTTGTGTTTTCCTGCACAACCTGATGAGACCGTGGTATATCTTTGATAAGGGTACGGAACAGTCCGTCGAGAATAACTGCAAAAAATGGCAGAATGATTACTACGACTAATATTTCCGTTAATGTAAATCCTTTACGCATATTTATCACTCTCCTTTAGCTAAGAGCTCTTTTTCGAGGATATATCTTGATAACTGAACTGCCACATCCTTACTATAACTCTTGCCGCTCGCTGTGATTTCTATCAGAGTCGTTCCCTGCCATTGGCCGGTTCCTGCCGACTTTCTGATATTAATGCTGAGCTTAGGCCATAGCCGCTTAAAATCATCCTCCGGGATTGGTTTGCCTGTTGTGCCGATACTATCGAGTTCGGCCTGAGCTGCCGCTATACATTGTTGTCTTACTAATTGATAACGATTGAACTTTGCGAATCCATGCAGCGACAATGCCAGTCCGACAAGAAGAATCGCTAAAAGAGCTGATGCAACACCTATTTCAGTTATAAAGAAACCGCTATACTGTTTATTT
>JASFVS010000082.1:0-9752 GCA_050049715.1 Phycisphaerales bacterium | reverse complement strand
GCAAAAACACCGCCATAACGATGACCATAACAATACCACCAAGAACGATAATCATAATCGGCTCAAGCATCGACATTAACGAAGCAACAAGTACATCCACCTGCTCATCAAAATTGTCCGCCACTTTTAGAAGCATCTTGTCCAGGTCTCCTGTTTCCTCACCCACAGCGACCATATTGGCAACAATTAAGTCAACCGTTTTAGACTGTTTCAGCGGGCCGGCGAATGTGTCACCCTGCCTGATGGAATTGTGTACATTGCTGAGCATATTAGCAAAGACCTCGTTTCCCGCAGTTTCACGCGTAACATTAAGGGCGTCCAGAATCGGCACGCCGGCACTAATTAACGTTCCAAGCGTTCTCGTCCACCGTGTCACGGATACTTTAGAGGTAATCTGGCCCATAACCGGCAACTTCAATTTGATGGTATCTAAAACCAATCTGCCGGCACGAAATTGTCTGATAACCTTGAGCAAAAAGATAAATCCAAACGGTACTGCCAGGATAACAGCCCAGCCATATTGCTTTGATATCCAGTGACTTATACCGAGCACCGTGGTTGTTACCACGTTTAACTCGCCTTGTACCATCTCTTCGAGTACTGTTTTAAATTGTGGAATCACATACTTCATCAATAACAAAAGAATTGTGAAAGCCGCCCCCAGAACCACCATCGGATAAACCATCGCACTCTTAACTCGGGATTTTAGCTTCTGAGCTTTTTCCATAAAGTCGGCTACACGAGACAAAATCAGGTCCAGCACACCACCGGTTTCACCGGCCGCCACCATACTGACGAACAACCGGTCAAAGGTCTTGGGGTATCTGCCCATGGCCTCCGAGAGAGTGGCACCACCCTCAATATCATCAGCCACATAACCGATAACCCTCTTGAATGTCCCGGACTTTTGCTGCTCCTCAAGAATCCTCAAAGACCGTAAAATCGGCAGACCCGCATCCTGGAGTGTTGAAAGCTGTCGTCCGAACTGGGTTATATATTTTATTTTGACTTTACCACCGGCACCCCGCCTGCGCTTGGGTTTTGCAGCCGCTTTGGCTCCAGCTTTCTTGCCCGCGCCACGTTCGCGTACCTTAGTGGGAAAATATCCCATATTGCGTATCTTGCTTATCGCTTCCTTCTGGCTGAGGGCATCTATTTCGTCTTTTATCTCAACGCCCTGTGCATCCAGTGCCGAATATTGAAAAACTGCCATCTTAAACACCTCCAATGTATTGACAATTAACTATTAAGTATTGTTTCATAGTGAATCAATCCTTCTTACACCTCCTCCACTATAGTACCTTTTACAATCTCGTCTATTGTAGTAATACCATCGTAAATAGCCTCCAGCCCATTATTACGCAGCAACCTCATACCAGCTTTCTGGCCCGCCGCACGCAGTACACCAGTCGAAGCCTGATTCATAATCAATTCTCGTATCTCGTCATTGAATACCATAATCTCGAAAATTCCTGTTCGTCCCTTATAACCTGTATTATTACATCTGCTGCATCCTCGACCGTAATAGAATTTTTTGTCCTTAACATCATCCGGCGTAAGTTGCAACTCCATCAGCTGCGCTTCATTGGGATTAAACGGTGTTTTGCAATTCTCACATATCTTTCTAATCAACCGCTGGGAAACGATACCTTCGACCGTAGCAGTAATAAGAAACGGCTCAACTCCCAGGTCTAAAAGTCGTGCTACCGAACTCGGTGCATCGTTCGTGTGCAGAGTTGTAAACACCACGTGGCCTGTCAGAGAGGCCTGGGCCGCAATTTCCGCTGTTTCAAGGTCACGAATCTCACCCACTAATATAATGTCAGGGTCCTGTCGCAAAATTGACCGAAGACAACGTGCAAATGTCAGCCCAATATCCGGCTTCATCTGAACTTGAACAAGACCATCAACATCATATTCAACAGGATCTTCAGTAGTAATTATCTTCGTTTCAACATCGTTAAGTTCGTTTAATGCCGAGTATAGAGTGGTAGTTTTACCACATCCTGTGGGTCCTGTAACAATTATAATACCGTTGGGCTTACGAATAAGCTGGCGCACCTTCTGATGGTCGTCCGGTCTCAAACCAAGCGCACCCAAATCAAAGCTGGCCTGAGTCCTGTCAAGAACACGGAGCACAACACTTTCACCAAACATTGTCGGCAAAACGCTAACACGTAAATCAACCGGATTGCCCTGCACAGTTAGTGATATTCGGCCGTCCTGTGGCAATCGTCTTTCAGCAATGTCCAAGTTTGCCATAACCTTGATACGTGAGCTAAGTGCAGCAGCAATATATTTCGGCGGCGGAACCATTTCGTAAAGCACACCATCGATTCGGTAACGCATTCTGTATTCATTTTCGAATGGCTCAAAATGAACATCCGACGCTTTATCTCGGATCGCCTGTAGCAAAACAAGGTTTAGAAGTTTTTTTACAGGATTCGACTCAGACAGTTCCTTTAACTCATCCAGGTCAATACTTTGGTTCCTACCCTCAAATTCTGCAAGGAAACTGTCACCTTGTATCTCATCAATCAATTCGTTTATATTTTCATCCTGTGTTTCATAATGTTTCGTTAAAGCTGTTTCCAAGGCACCACGATCGGTTATTTTCGCCGTCACCTTAAAACCCATCAGTGTGCTTAAATCATCGGTAGCTCTGAAATTATCCGGACTGTCAAGGGCGACAGTTAATTCATTTCGCTGTTGATTGTACTCTATTGGCACTATATGATATGTCTTTGCCATCTGTGCCGGCACTTTTTCCACAACACTGGAAGGAATATCAATGCCATCAATATTCACATATTCCATACCACGTTGTGCTGCAAGTGCCATCTGTAGTTGAGCTTCATCGACAAGACCCAGTTCAAGAAAAATCTGGCCGATTTGCACTCCTTGGCGCTGGCTTTGGATTTTTAGGCATTCATGCACTTTTTCCCTGCTGAGAGCACCCATTTTTATTAATATTCTGCCGAGGGTTCTTCCTCTCAACTGCTCTACAGGAGGCATACTCATAACTTCTCTTTTCTTACCCATTAAGAGCCTTCCAGATTAACAACTAACTTTATTCTCCCAATTGATTATACGACCACAAAATACCTTTGTCAAATTAATTATTGCATGGACATTTAGTTTTTCAGATTCATCCTCTGCAATAAATCCGCTATTCATCTAAGTATTTATTATAATCAAATAAAAAATATGTTTTCTCCTGATATCCGTGGAATAATCACACCTTTTGACTCACAAAAACGTAACATAGCATAAAAAGACCGTACAATACACCAAAAATATACGCGCAATGTCAACATGGGTAATGTATAAATTTGTTATAAAGCCTATTTTATTCGCATTAAAAGTGTTCCAATTAGGTCATTTAGTATATCAGACAACCCTTGGTGGTCCTATAAAAAGATGTACAATCGTTTACATAAAATTTTGTAACTTACATTGCCTTGCCAAGAATATAACGTCTGAGAAAAAATGAATTTTTACTCATTAAAATTAGGTTTCTTCTTGACCTGTAATAAATAATATGTTATTTCTAACGTTATATCACACGTTTGATAAATGTTTATCGTTCAATTGGCTCTCAAATACTTATTCACCAATTAATCGTGTGGTAAAATTGAAATAGCCTAATTGGTATCTTGATAACTGGATAACAACATGGTTATTCCCATATAACATTTATAATTGTGAAAAGAGGAGGTAGAGTTAACTCGCAAATACATATCAAAGCTAAAAAAATAATTCAATTTGAGTAACCAATATTATCGGTACTATTGGTGTCACTTTTTCCATTAATCAAAGGAGGACTATCATGCGTAAGAAATTAATCTATTTGACTGTTGTAGTTTTGGTGCTCGTTCTGACAGGCAATGCCTCAGCAGAGCTTGTGGCATACTGGCCGTTTGATGAAGGCTTAGGAACCGCGTTGAATGACATCATCGGCGGCAATAACGGCAGCTTGCAGGGAGATCCCACGTGGATTGTCGGCCCAAGCGGTGGTGCTCTTGAATTTGACGGTAATGAAGACCTTGTGACTATCCCGAATAGCCCGGCACTGCAATTGCGCGGTACCGGACAATATACGGTGGCTGTCTGGGTTTATGTCGTGGATACCTCTGGCGGACTCATTTTATTCAGTGGCCAAGGCTGCGTTGCTTGGGCAAACTGGTACCTGGGTGTGACGTGCGGTGAACCCGATGCCAGTAATCTCGGTGGTCCCCCAAGACAGGAGGGTAGCTTGGTTTTCGGTGTCCGCACGGCAAATGGGGCCCCTGTTGCCAGCTATGTTGTAGCTCCGTTCGTACCCGAAACGTGGATGCATGTGGCTGCCACGTACAATGGTACCACACTGAGAATATACATAGATGGCCAGGAAGTAGACAGCGCCGGGGGTGCCCCTCTGCCGTATGACCAGACCAATATGCCCTTAAATATCGCAGGCGACAACGGTTGTAGCGATATCGGACGCAACTGGTTCACAGGCAAGGTTGATGAGTTGCAGATTCACGACGAAGCGTTGACACAGACCGAGATACAAGATTTAATGAGGCCTTCCGGTGCCTGGAATCCGAGCCCGACTGATCGTGACACTCATGTAAGCATCAATCCTACTCTTAGCTGGGAGCCTGGAAGGTCCGCAGAAACACATAATGTCTATTTCGGTACAACATTAGCCGAAGTAGCCGCAGCAACACCAACGAATCATCCAAATGTACAGGTCAGTCTGGGGCAGAGTACAAATAGTTATACCCCACCCGGTCCTCTGGAATATGGACAAACTTATTACTGGCGTGTCGACGAGATCGATGCCGTAACCGTGTGGACGGGCGCTGTCTGGAGCTTTATAGTTCAGCCTTTAAAGGCCTTTTCGCCCACCCCGGTGGATGAAGCCAAATATCTGGACCTTGATACCGTTCTTACCTGGCAAGCCGGTTTCGGAGCACAGTCGCATGATGTGTACTTAGGTACAGACCCGGATAATCTGACGCTGGAATCGGCAGCTCAGACAACAACCACGTACGAGCCGGAGGCATTGAATTATGACACGACTTATTACTGGCGTGTCGATGAATTCGACGGCACGAATACATACACAGGTGATCTCTGGAGTTTCTCAGTTCTTCCGGATATAGCTATCACCGAACCCAACCTCGTGGGCTGGTGGAAGTTCGATGAGGGCTCGGGTACCCGGGCTGTGGACTGGTCCGGCCATGATAGACATGGTACTATCTACGGTGGTCCAATCTGGATAGAGGGTTATGATGACAGCGCACTCGAGTTCGACGGCGTAAACAACTACGTAGATTTGCCGATTGACTCGCTTATCCCCTCTCTAAACAGTTGCACTATCACAACATGGGTCGATTTCTCCAACGCGGGTGGTCCCTGGCAGCGCATATTCGGCTTTTTCAACCCCGACGGATTCACTGATTACATGACCCTGATGCCGCGCTCTGCGGAAGACGGCCCCCTGACTTTCGCTATTGTAACGGATTTCGCTAGCCCGTACCCGGGTAATGAGACATATATATTAGAAGCACCTTCAACACTTGCGAGCGGCTGGCATCATGTAGCCGTTGTGATAGATGGAGATAGCCGATATATGCAGCTTTACCTTGACGGTGCGGTTGTTGCAGAGGGTGAAACGGAAACCATACCGTCAGAGCTCAACGGCGTCACAAGCAACATTCTTGGCGGTATAATATATGGCCTTGATGCATACTATTCAGGGCTATTAGATGATTTTCGCATCTATGACAAGGCACTGACGCAGGAAGAGGTCGACCTTGTTATGAAAATTGATCCGCTGCGTGCCAGGTATCCAAATCCGGTTCACGGAGCGACAATAATCATTGTAGATTTTACGGGCCTTAGCTGGTCACCGGGAGATAATGTGTCTCAACATCAAATATACTTTGGCACGGATAAATTTGCTGTTGAAAATGCCGATACATCCACGACCGGCATATACCGCGGCCAGCAAGCTGGTACCAGCTTTTCTCCCTCAGAAGGTATTGAATGGGGACAGACATACTATTGGCGAATAGATGAGATGAATAACGACGGTACAATCAGCACCGGAAATGTCTGGACCTTTACAGTAGCTGATTATCTTATTGTGGAAAATTTTGAGGACTATAACGACTACGAATTTGACAGGATATTCGACAAATGGATAGACGGATACAACATAACGACAAATGGTTCAACGATTGGTTATGCCGAGCCGGACTTTGCCGTCGGAGAGCATTTCGTTGAGACTACAATTGTTCATGGCGGCTATCAGTCGATGCCTTATTTTTACGACAACACAGTCGCCGGAAACTCTGAGGCAACTTTAACTTTGGTTGACCCGACTGACTGGACCGACGAAGGCGTCGAAGTACTCTCACTTTGGTTCCAGGGTTATCCACCATATTTGGGTAGCTTTACGGAAGACCCTGCGGGTACCTTTACGATGACCGCCACAGGTACGGATATCTGGGACACCTCTGATGAATTCCATTTTGCCTACAAACAGCTTACTGGTGTTGGTTCGATTACAGCACGGGTTCGTAGTGTGGATAATACCGATCCCTGGGCAAAAGCCGGTGTTATGCTACGCAATACATTGGAGCCGGATTCCAGACACGCTTCGATATTTATTACACCTGGACAGGGCGTTTCATTCCAGCGTCGTTCTGCGCAGATGGGAGCCAGTACCGAGACAACGGAAAGTGGTATCGAAGCACCGCAGTGGGTAAGAATAGAGCGTACCCTTGCCGGTGACTTCATAGCTTCATATTCGGCCAATGGTAGCACATGGACACAGCTTGGCAACGATTCTATCAATATGGATGCAACTGTTTATGTAGGAGTGGCATTAACCAGCCATAATACCGAGGAAGTATGTGAAGCTGTATTCTCCAACGTTACTATTGAAGGCAATGTTAGCCAGGACCCATGGATGGACGAAGATATCGGGATATTAAGCAATGGTCCCGAGCCGATGTATGTGGTTCTCGATGAAAACGCTGTGGTTTATCACGAAGATCCGAACACATCAACGATAAATGAATGGACCGAATGGAGAATAGATTTGCAGCAGTTTGCAGATCAGGGAATAGACCTTACAAATGTCGAAAGTATTGGTATTGGCTTCGGTGACAGGGCCAACCCACAGCCCGGCGGTGCTGGTTTGGTATTCTTCGATGATATTCGGTTGTATCGTCCATCTTTACAGGAACCTACTCCATAAAATCAGAATTTGGTAAGCGATTTAAAGGGCTTATGTCAATGTGGCATAAGCCCTTTTGTATTTAAATGATTCTATTAAAAACGCAGCTTCCGAATTGAAAATCGGGAGTAAATAGTATGCGGGAATGAAAAGTCTCGAAAGTTAAGCAACAAAAAGAAAACCCGCATAAAAAACGCGGGTTTGAATAAATGCTTTTGTTATGACCTCAGGATTGGCCCCAAGTCCTCCATTTCTTGCTGTGCCGCTTTCTTCTTGCCCTTATGCTTTCCTCTCAAAGAGTTTATTTTTTCCATAGCCTTATCCTGTAATGCACCGGGCTGACGTCCTTTGTCAAGCATCTCCTCAAGGTTGATTAGACCTGTGTCATACAGGTGCCAAAGGTGCTCATCGAGAAGCTGCATACCAAGTTTTTTACCGGTTTGAATACTGGAATCAATTCGGTAAGTTTTGTTCTCACGTATGAGGTTGGCGATAGCAGGGGTTACAACCATAAATTCATAAGCGGCAACCCTTCCCCTGCCGGCAGCTAAAGGGCAAAGAGCCTGGCTTAGAACGGCCAATAAATTACTGCTTAACTGAATGCGAATCTGCTCCTGCTGATCCACAGGAAAAACATCAATCAATCTGGTAATCGTTCCAGCGGCACTTGTGGTGTGGACTGTAGCAAAAACGAGGTGGCCGGTCTCAGCGGCTCTAACGGCGGCTTCGATTGTTTCAAGATCTCGCAATTCACCGACTAAAATAACATCAGGGTCCTGTCTTAAAACGCGTCTCAAAGCCTCACCAAAGCTTGGAACATCGACGCCAACTTCCCGCTGGTTAACAACAGATTTTTTATGCGGGTGATAATATTCTATCGGCTCTTCGATAGTTATAACATGACGATCGAAGTTCTCATTGACATAGTTTATCATACAGGCAAGTGTAGTAGTTTTTCCACATCCGGTTGGTCCTGTAACAAGGAACAATCCTCTGGGCCTGCGGCACAGAGCGGCACAAATTTTAGGCAAACCTATTTCCTCAAAGGTCATAATACTTGTCGGAATACGACGTAAAACCAGAGAAATATTACCTTTCTGTCTAAAAACAGCTACACGAAATCTTGCTGCATCACCATAAGCAAAACCAAAGTCAGTTCCACCCTCTTCCTGAAGCTCCTGTTGATTTCGGTCAGGTGTTATACTTTTCATTAAAGCTGTGGTGTCATCAGGTTCGAGAACCTTAGTTTCCAAAGACCTGAGCGAGCCGTCTATTCTCAATACAGGCGGCCTACCAACGACGATATGTAAATCCGAAGCTCCCTGTGTAACACAAGCCTGGAGCAATCTGTCCATATTGACTGTTGCCATTTAAAAATCCTCAATAACTACTAACTAAGTTTTACTTAACTTACTGCGGCACCTTCTGTCTGAGTTATCCTGACCACTTCAGCCGGTGTCGTTGTTCCGTTGAAAATTTTATGTATCCCATCCTGCATCAGCGTTCTCATACCACTCGCTTTTGCAGCTTTTCTCAATTCCGTAGTAGGAGCCTTAGAGAAAGCCAGCTCCCTGATTTCGTTATTCATTTCAAACATCTCAAATATTGCTATACGGCCTTTATAGCCGGTATTCTGGCATTGACTGCAACCGGCCCCCTTATAGACAGGTTTTTTGCCTATTTCTTCACGAGCAATACCCAGCGCTTGTAGCAATGATGGGTCAGGATTTTCATCAACTACTTTGCATTTTTTGCAAATGATTCTTACAAGTCTCTGTGCCATAATAGCCTGTATCGAGCTTGCTACAAGAAACGGCTTAACACCCATATCTATCAGACGTGTAATCGCGCTCGGGGCATCGTTAGTGTGCAAAGTGCTAAAAACAAGGTGTCCTGTAAGTGCGGCCTGAATCGCGATATCTGCTACGACGCCATCGCGGATTTCTCCAACGAGTATGATATTAGGAGCCTGTCGAAGCATAGCTCTTAAAATCTTGTCAAAGGTCAGTTCGATTTCATCTTTGACCTGGCATTGATTCATACCGTCGAAATTGTATTCGACAGGGTCTTCGGCGGTTATGATTTTCTTATCCGATTTGTTTAGTTCCTGCAAGGCGGCATACAACGTTGTGGTTTTGCCGCTACCGGTTGGGCCTGTAACTAAAAAGATACCGTTCGGTCTTTTGATTATCTTCTGGAATTGCTTATAGTTATCCGCTTCAAAACCCAGTGACTCAATACCAATATTGACAGCATCAGGGCGTAAAATTCGGAGCACTACACTTGGGCCGTGGTTACCCGGCAAAGACGAAACACGAAAATCGATATCCTGCCCTCCTATGTTCCGCTTAATACGACCATCCTGCGGCAATCGTTTTTCGGCAATGTCCATACCGGACAGGATCTTAAAACGCGTAACCAGCGGCGCCTGCATAGATTTGGGGATATTGTCCCTCTCCAAACAGACACCGTCAACACGATATCTTATACGCACTCTGTCAGCCATAGGCTCAATGTG
>JASFVS010000380.1:0-3089 GCA_050049715.1 Phycisphaerales bacterium | reverse complement strand
CAACTACCACGCCTGAGACAGTGAACTTTCCCCTATCCAAGACGATTGGACCTGCGTCTATGCGATTATCGGGTGGGTTGTCAGAACTAACTTCAAATTCTTTTAAACGGTATCCCATTGCTCGTGCACACACGCGATATTTATGTCCCAGAGGCAAGGCACTGATTTCGAATTTACCTTCCACATCGGGCTCCACGATGGTGGGAAAAAGGATAGAGCGCCAATCGGGACCTTGTAGTATCGTTGTAATTTTGGTACCCTGGATTCCTTTTCCGTAGGCATCTACAACTTTACCGGTGAGAATAGCGCCTGGTTTAAGCTTTATGTCAAATACATTTACATCTTCATCGACTTTCGTGATAATGGCGAGATTCCGCTGCGTTTGTCGGACCATAAAGTGGTATCCACTCTTGCGGGCTTTCGGACTTTGTGGGAACCGATAAGCCTCGAACCTGCCTTTGGGATAAAGACGCAAAAGCTCGTCCTCGACTGGTAGTATGTGCATATCGATACCATCAATCGGCATTCCTGCTTCGTCCCGTACCACGCCAGTAATGGTCATACCGCCACGAGGCAAGATTTTGCGTTTTTGCTCTTGGTCAATGGAGACTTCGGCAGCGTCTGTTGGCAGGGTAATTTCCAGGATTTTTTTATTGTCGTCGACCTCACCTGTAAATATGACGCGAAATCCAACGTAATCGCGTCGGATGCCGCCCAAGCCACGGTATGCAGACTTACATCTTTTCGGTTCTGCGAACCAACTGCCGCCGCGACAAACATGGTTCCCCCCACCTGGGACAAATGTTCCAGTGTTCTTTGAAAACCTGTTAGAGCACAATTCCGAGATATTACCATGCATGTCGTACAGGCCCCATTGGTTCGGCTTCTTTTGGCCTATGGGGTGTGTTTGGCCGTCGCTGTTGTTGTAGTACCAGGCGTACGAGTCAAGTTGTGAGTAATCAGGGTCGTCGCCGTAGTAAAATTGAGTTTGCGACCCGGCTCGGCAGGCATACTCCCACTCGGCCTCATTCGGCAGGCGAAAATCGTTGCCAAGCCTTTTGCAGAATTCCATCGCTTCTTCCAATGAAACGTAATATATCGGATAGTCAGGCCCTTCTCCTTTCAAACTCCAGGGGGAATTGGCTTTTTTCTGTTGCTGGCTTACTGTCGTTCCCATTACCGCCTTCCACTGAGCTTGCGTTACTTCATACTTGCCCATATAGAACGGTTTAATGAATTGAACATGGCGATCAGGTCCCATGTAGAAACTACCGACTGGAATTTGAACGAATTCCATCGTCACTCCATTCCCCTCGTTTTCTGATGCACGCCCATGACCGGTCATTAATATCACCGCTGTTGCTATGATGGCCGCAATTCTCAGACTTTTTAGATTGGACATAATCGAACCTTCCTAAATTGACCGACATTCTTAAGTTTGCTGCTTTCAGTAAATACTACGTTCTTCAGATGGAAAAAATCAAACTTTTCTAAGAAGAAATTGGCCAGATAAGTTTTTAATTCTTGTATAAACAAGCTGTCCATGCCGCCCGGACCATGCAATCTCTTGTCCCAGCTTTGGAAAATAATAGGAAACCTGATAACAGTCAAGAAAATTAAGAATTTCAAAAGATTGTACGCTTTTTCTGCCGGAGGCTCCGTCTAAAGCCGGATTTCCACTGCGCTACAACACTACGGATGATACGCGAAGTGGTGGAGTAAATAAAACAGTAACGAACCGTAGGCAGAAATGATAAACAGCATTTAGTATATAGTATTTGGTATTTAGAGAATCGGCCACGGTTGGATAAGCTTCGCTATTCCACTGGACAAGCTCACTGGGTAAACCTGTCAGGTTGGCAGAGGGAAGGGCGGTGGTTTAGGTTTTGGCAGGTGGGGGTTTGGATACAGCCGGCATCTTAAGCATATCTAAAATAAGCACTTGCGCTGATATGGTCGTATAAAAAGGCCTCTGGCACAATATTTGCACATATCTTGGAAGGAGTATACGGATATGGTCTCTAATCTGTCAAAACTCGAAGAGATTAACGTACTTGCCAGTGAGGCGCACTGGGCATGGCCGGAGGCGCTGCGCCATATATTCAGGCCGAGAGGTATTAATCTGCTGGTGGCGGAGAATGCATCGGACTTTGTCAATATCATCGGGCGCAAACGCATTCATACGACAATCGTGGATATGGACTCGGAAGAATCCAACGGGCTGGCAACGATAAAGATTATACGAATGGACTATCCGCTTTTGCCGTGTATTCTATTGACCAGCTTTGCGGGCGAATCACTGCTGGGCAAGGCGCTGCAGTTGGATGTTTTCAGCGTAATTGACAAGCCGGTCAATATGGGCATTCTGCGGGAGCAATTACACAGGCTATTCATTAAAAAATATCGCAGCGACATCTTTGCAACGTAACTCAACGACAAAAACAGAAAAATCGCATAACGTTTCCTAAATAAAGAAAAAAAGATAAAAAATTAAGTAAGTTTTTCGAAAGGAGTAAGTACAAAATGAAGATTCGACCATTGGCAGATAAGGTGCTTGTTCAGCGTCTTGAAGCGGAAACCAAAACAGCGGGCGGGATAGTCCTGCCGGACAGCGCTAAAGAAAAACCGCAAAGAGGTAAAATCGTCAGCGTCGGTGAGGGTAAAGTGCTTGACGACGGGACGACAAGAAAACTACAGGTGAAAAAGGGTGACAATGTGCTTTTCACGAGCTACGCGGGGACAGAGGTGAAGATAGACGGCAAAGAGTATCTGATTATGAGTGAGTCGGACATTATGGCGGTGATTGAAAAGTAAGAAAGCAATATTAAAAACGGAAAGCACACAAAAAACGATAATCTATAAAACAGGAGAAAAATATGGCAGCTAAAAAAATAGCTTTTGGTACAGACGCTCGCGCGGCCATACAAAAAGGCGTGAACAAACTGGCAAAGGCAGTGAAAATCACACTCGGGCCGTGCGGCAGAAATGTTGTTCTGGAGAAATCGTTCGGCTCACCGACCGTTACGAAAGATGGCGTGACAGTGGCAAAAGAGATTGAACTGGAAGATTCGTACGAGAACATGGGGGCA
>JASFVS010000379.1:0-3093 GCA_050049715.1 Phycisphaerales bacterium | reverse complement strand
GTTATCGCACTTTTAATGGCCATCCTGATGCCCGCCCTTAACAAGGCCAGAGAACTCGGACAGGGCACAGCATGCAAGGGAAATCTAAAAGGCTATACACTCGCCGTGCAAATGTACACCGGAGAGAACGATGATAAGTTTTGTGACCCGGACCTGTGCTATTTCTCACAAAGTGAGGCTTATCCTATAGAATCAGGGGTCGGAGGAAATCATCTTCACCTTCGCTGGTGTAACGGCGATTTGTACCTTCAGAGTAACCCGCAATACGGTGGCACACTGTATCCTTATATGAAAGATGCGAGGGCTTTTATCTGTCCGACTTACAAGCGCATGACCATCAGGGGCTCCGAAGACCCATACTATCAATCCTACGGTGATACTATCAGCAACTACAAGCCTTGGTATAACTATACTATGAACGCTTATCTCGGGCCGCTCAATACGCCCAGGGGCAGCGGCCTTAAAGGAATCCGGGCGGAGAAACTCACACAGGTAAAACGACCGGCTGAAACTTACTCTTTCACCGAAGAAAGCGCTCTGGTCGATACGGCATATAACGCCTCCGGGCTCAATGATACGTTTATGCTACCGGGCGATG
This sequence comes from Phycisphaerales bacterium, assembly GCA_050049715.1. Classification (GTDB taxonomy): domain Bacteria; phylum Planctomycetota; class Phycisphaerae; order Sedimentisphaerales; family Anaerobacaceae; genus NIOZ-UU13. The sequence goes on along the minus strand of JASFVS010000379.1, from coordinate 2,495 downwards.
AAGCTATGGCAAATGAATGGTTAAGCAGTGTCGGCGGCAATCCGGCGCTCGTTATGCCCGGCCCGGATGGAGTAGGGACATTCTATGACGTTATAGCCGGCTTCCATCATGCACCTTCCGGTGACAGACTTGGCGGAAAAGGACATTGCGCTTTTCTGGACGGGCACGTTTCTGCTCATCCCCGCAGCGAGACGTTTCCATTGGCCTGGCCGAATGCCTCCCGAAAAAGCCTGCGTTAAATCATAGTGAATTTATAAAAGATTCCGCCAGCCCTGCTCTGCACAACAGAGTTTATCTATCCGCTTTTCGATGTCGGTCATGACGGCTAAGCAACGGCCCTCTATCTCGAAATCTTTAGGAATTGGTTTTCATTTCCGTGACGATTTGTCTGGTCTGGGGTGATTGGTTTTGATGGGCCTGTTTGAAGGCAGAGGTGGAAGAGGCATTGTTCTTTTTGAAAAGCTCGTTGCCTGTGACAATCTCCTTCAAAGCCTTCGACTTTGTCCTGGCCTGTTTTAAGAACCCAACCGCCCTTGTGCCATAGACTCCGCCGAGTAATGCACAAATACCAATGCCTAATTCCAACGCGGAATCGGCAATCTCCCAGCCATCCGGCCTTTCGGTGGATTCACTTAACGCCGTACGTGCAAGTGCATAATTGGATTCGGTAAGAATATCTTCGGCGGTCTCGCCCGGTGGAAATTCTTCTGGCAGGCCGTAATAGCCGGTGAATGCCCTGCTTTGCACTTCGCTTAGCCGGGTCAGGGCCTGAAGCTTTTGCGAGGCGGCCTCGGTCTCGGCGGTTTGTGCGGCCATCATTGCGGTTCGGTTATGCAGCCAGGCGTTCTCTTTTTGCGCCTCGGACGGCGCAAAACGCAGATTGCCGCAGCCGGCCTGTAAAAAACACATAAAAACACAGCCCAAAAATATCCCCATTTTTTGCACTTTTGCCTGTTCATACTTTCCTGTTTTTTTCATCGTTACTCTCCTTAATCTTGTACATACTAAAAACTTCTGTTATAATGCTGCTAAGCGGAATTTTTAATTTTGGAGCCGGACAAAAGGTTCAGCCATGGACTCGGCGAAAACATTTAAGCCCAGGATAATATTCCTGTGGAAGCAAACGGCCGACGCCCCTGAGACGCGGCGAATCGTAGAACAATTCCCGTCAGCCCACGTTCAGATAGTAAAGCAACAGAAAAATCCGCCCCTTCCATACATGCTGCCGGCTCACGCCCTGCTGGCGGGAAAGAGAATCCTGATGATTGGGGGAACTTCATCTTTCATAGGAGATTTTGACGGCGGGCTTGGCTCGAACGTCCAATGCTGTCCTTATTACAAGCTTGTCCCCTCCTCGAACGGCTGTCCATATTACTGCACATATTGCTACCTTGCGTTCGTCTATCGCAAGTATTCCCCATTCATAAAGATCAACGTTAACTACGACACAATGTTCAAACAGATTCGAAAGACCTTAGCCGGCTCTAACGGCAAGGCCAGCTTTAATATGGGCGAGATGCTCGATAGTCTCGCACTCGACCACATTACGGGTCTGACGAAAATGCTTGTCCCGTTTTTCTCCGGGTTTTCAAATGGCTATCTGATGCTGCTTACCAAAAGCAGCAACATTGACAACCTGTTAGCCGTCGAACCGAACAGTCAAACGGTTGTATCATGGAGCCTTAACCCGCAGAAGATAATCCGTCAATATGAGTTAGGCACGGCCGACCTCAATGAGCGTATAGACGCGGCCAGACAATGCCAGCAGCACGGCTACCGAATCCGTTTTCGCATCGACCCGGGCATACTCTACCCGGACTGGCGGAAAGGATACGCAAATTTAATCAGGAAAACGTTAACCGCCGTCAGGCCCGAAAACATAACGCTCGGTATGCTAAGACTTCTGCCGGGCCATTCCAAACTCGCCGTATGTGCCTACGGCAACCGTGCCCGAAAGCTCTGTAGTCACGACTTTGTTAAAGGGGCCTCGGACGGCAAGCTGCGCTATCCACCGAAAAAACGCGTCGAATTTTACAACCTCCTCATCGATTCAATCCGAAGCTTCGACAGCGACGTTTCCATCAGCCTTTGCAGGGAAACCGCCAAAGTCTGGGAAAACTTAAAAGACCGCTGCGAGCCGCAAAAATGCAACTGTGTAGTCTGGTAAAAACTATGCAACATCATTCTGCCTTATCATCATTTTCTTAGTTGGAATATATAAATGAGAGTAATACCAATAAGGAAAAGTTTCACTCATGTTTCGCTTAGGATAAATCTGCTGAACAGACTGCTCAAAATTACTCGATACTCCAATCGCCTCGCTAAGTCGCTGTACGAATTTCACACTAAACCTGTCTTTTAGAATTAAAATTCTTCCGCTGTAATTACAGAGCTTTTCGATACTGAATAATCCGAGAACAAGGTTCTCGAATCCCCTCTCTTCACTGATAGTTGACGCAACATAAGAAAATATTGCTATATCATATTTGCCCAGA
>JASFVS010000378.1:0-3097 GCA_050049715.1 Phycisphaerales bacterium | reverse complement strand
ACCTATACTTTTGAGAGCGAAAAAATACGTCTGCTCGATGCGATTTCTGAAGCCGGCGGGCCCACCGTGTTTGCCTCTCAATCCAATACCAAGATCGTCCGTGGCGATATTACCAAACCGGAGGTCATCACCGCGAATCTTAGAGGGTTGCTGGAAAAAGGCGACCAGTCCCAGAATGTGGCGCTTGTAGCCGGGGACCTGGTGTATGTCCCTCGCAGTGGTTGGGGAAATATCAATATCTTTGCCAAGCGGATCCGACCGCTGCTGGAACTTATCATCTGGCCTGCGAGACTTGTCAATGATTGGGATCGCGCCTATGATGTCATTACGAATGAGGAGTAACCGCAATATTCGGTTCGTTCACTTATTGGCCGGGTAAAACACTTTACATTTTCGTCCCTAAAAAAAAAATTAAGGTGCTTGTCCGGAAAGTCCAAGTTACCAAAAAAACCCATATAGGTTGTTCTTTCCGGATAACCGCAAAAATTAAATTAGGCAGGCAAAAAGTTTATAATTCGAGATATCAGAAGCTGCAAATATTGACTTATAATACTATCACACGAATGAGTGAAAGTTTTATCGAATGGCTCAATATGATGTCGATTTAAGAGAATACTGGCAAATTATTCGCAAACGCAAGACCTATATTCTTCTTCTGGTCGTAATTGTTGCCATTTGCAGCTATGGTTTCGCCAAATTTAAAGAACCTGTTCCGCTGTATGAAGCTGTGGCCGCCATAAAGATTGACAGATCTGCCAACATCGGTTCCATTCTGACAGGCGCCTACTGGAACCAGGCCGAAAATATGGTGACGCATGCCTACATTATCAAAAGCTTCCCGGTTCTGGCGAAAGCTGCCCAGATAACCGGTAAAATACCACAGGATGCTTCCCTGGACGATATTCGCAGTGATAAAGAATACCTTTCTATTGTTCAGCAACTGAAGGATATTGTCGAAGCCGAACATCAGGAAGGAACCAACATCATCGATATCGCTGTCGTTTCGCGCGATCCATTGGAAGCCGCTTCTCTTGCCAATGGATTTGCGCGTGCGTATCGGGATTATAACATCGCAGAGAAAAACAAAAAGCTGTATGAGACCAAAACCTTCATCGAACAGCAGCTTCGTTTGACTTCGGATAAGCTCAAGGCGGCCGAAAGAGAACTCCAGTCGTTTAAGGAAGGCTATGCCCTGATCTCGATGGATGCGCAAACGCAAAATACTTTAGACAAGCTCTATGCCATTGAAAGCGAATACGAAAAGCTGAAAACCGATAAATCTGAATTGGCATCTCAACTGCGTTTGCTTGAAGACTCGAACAAGGGTCTTATCCAGCGATCCAAAGAAGTTTTTTTCTCAACAGGCAAGGATTCTCCCTTATTCACCCATAAAGAGAAGTTAAGTGAATTATTTATCAAGCGGCAAACGCTGCTGCATAATTTCACCGCAAAGCATCCCAGTGTAAGAGAAGTTGATGATCAGATAACAGCAATCATATATGAAGCCAAAAAAGAACTTCAATCGCTTTTACATGCTTTACAAAAAAAAGAAGCAGATTATTCCGAAAGGCTGGCTCAATTGCGTGAAGAAAACAAACGCCTTCCGGAAAAAGGCTTACAGCTGGTGAGGCTTCAAAGAGAAGTCGATTTACAGGCTTCCTTGTATTCCCAGCTTAAGGAAAAGTATCAGGAAACCCTGATCCAGGAGTCCAGTAAGGTCGAAGAAGTGTCGATTGTCAAACCGGCGGTGCCGCCGGATAGGCCTTCAAACATCCCATCAAAGCTAATTATCGTTGGTACCGGGCTTATCATGGGGTTGATTATCGGCGTCGTATTTGCGTTCCTGGCTGAAATGTTTGACACTTCGATGGGAAGAATCGAGGATGTCGAAGAGGTACTTCAGGTTCCGGTCCTGGGAGTGATTCCATTTTTCGAGGGGGAGACTGTTGATAAAAGCCGAAGCAAGCACAGGGAGCCGGAAAGGACACGAACGAGGGATCTGGTTACCCACTACAAACCCGGCTCCATGGGATCGGAAGCTTTTCGGGCACTGCGGACAAACCTGCAATTTCTAAAGCTGGAAACCAAAGGCAAGGTATTTCTGATTACCAGTGCTTTTGTTCAGGAAGGTAAAACGGTTAATGCAATCAACCTGGCATTGATTATGGCGCAGGCCGGCAATAAGGTGCTCTTGGTCGATGCGGATCTTCGCAAACCGCTGGTGAACAAATATTACGGCCTGCCGATCAGTCCCGGGCTTACTGACCACGTGCTGGGGAATTATCACTGGAAGGAGGCAACCAATACCATATCCGATATCATGCTGGGTGATTTCGGAATCGACGACATTCTGATCACGCCGGGCATGGATACCCTCCACATTTTGACTGCGGGGATAAAACCCCCGAATCCGTCTGAAATATTGACCTCCAACCGTTTCCGCGAATTTTTAAAAGAGGCCGTTAAAAATTATGATTTTATATTCATAGATGCCCCACCCGTGATGCCGGTAGCCGACGCCTCTGATATCGCCACCCTGGCTGACGGGGTGATTCTGGTATATATGACCGGGAAAATCGGTCGCGGCGTACTGAGGCGCGTTAAATCAAACCTCGAGAATGTCGATGCCAAATTAACAGGCGTTATCCTGAATAAAATTAAATCAGATGCCGGTCCGGAATATTACCAGTATCATTCTTACTATTACTACGGGGGCGAGTCGCAAGTTAAAAAGGGGAAGAAAGCTAAAAGACTTAAAAAAGTCAAAAAAGCCAAAATTGCTGCAAAAAAATTAAACAAACCAAATCCAAAGAAAAAAAGGGTTGGATCGGTAGCGTGCTAACCTTGGTGGGTTTTCTGGCAGGATTTGGGGTTTGCCGTTCCGTAAAGGCTTGCTTCGTGTGATGTCTGGAGTTAAATTAAATAGATAATCAAACAAATACCGTGCGCACCAATTTCCTATTAGTACTTTTTCTTGCCATTGCTCTTTTGGCAGGATTTTTGATCTCACAATATCCTCCCAACATTTTAATCTGGGTAACATTAGCCTTGGCGATTTTCGTTGTTTCTTTCATGAAAATCGAATGGGGGCTCTATA
>JASFVS010000377.1:0-3106 GCA_050049715.1 Phycisphaerales bacterium | reverse complement strand
GAAGGTTGACATCTGTTATGACTAAAGCGAAGTACTCTTGTTCTAACTTTTCTACGGCGCTTTTAAATGTTTCTGCTCCGCTGGCCTGAAATCCTTCGAGCCTTAAAAACTCACAAAGCGAATCAAGAATAATTTTATCATCATCTACAACGAGAATACTTTTATCACTCATAAACACTCCTGTTCCCTGTTCGGTTTCAATGTTTCCTTTTTAAGAATTAGCTCCCGACGGGTAAATATACAGAGAAAATACTGCCGCCGTTGGGTGCATTTTCAGCGGTTATTCGGCCTTCGTAACTTTCAACTATGTCCCTGCATATTGCCAGTCCTAATCCGGTCCCCTTGTCTTTATCTTTTGTTGTAAAAAATGGCTCGAATATGGCTTCTGTATTTTCCGATGGTAGGCCCGTACCGGTGTCCTGGAATTCGACTAAGATGGTATCATTTGTTTCCCGGCGGGTTGTTATACTTAGTTCTCCGCCATCTGGCATTGCATCCAGGGCGTTTTTTGCCAGATTACAGAACACTTGAAACAAGTTGCCGCTTCTGATTTGGCCGAGGCCGTGGGTATAGTTACGTAATATACTAACATTTAGAGAATCCGCCTTCGACTCCATAGTTTTAATCGCATCTTCAATAATCTGTTCGATTGTGGTGTATTCCATAGAAGTAAAAGTGCTGCGGGAAAATTCCAGCAGCTCACTTACGATTTGTACCATTCTCATAAGTCCCTTCTGGCATTGCGTAAGGTACTCTTTAGGTTTTTCGAGATTTTCCTGTTCGACAATTCTTATCGCAAGATTAACGTATCGCAATATTCCATCCAAAGGATCGTTAAGCTCATGAGCGACTTTAGAGGCGAGTTTGCCGATGGCGGCCAGTCTTTCCGTATTTGCCAGTTGTCTTTGTATGTTGCTGTTTTCGGTTATATCTTCGATTATGACAATACCGCTCGAACTCTTGGCTGTTTTCGTTTTTTCTAATGGTGTACAGATAATTCGAAGCAGTGTTGTTTTACCGTCCGCCGTATAACTCACATTATCGAATTTGCATGTTTGACCTGTTGAAATGGCTGATTTCAGTTGTTGCGTCCAGCCCAGCCATATTTTCTCATCGGTACCTTTTGCCAGAGATTTGTCGATGTGACTACCTAATTCTATAAGCTTTGCCGCCTGAAGATTGGCTTGGATAATCTTCAAATCCTTCTCAAAGGCAACAACTCCTATTGGTATTGACTGTAATATTGACCAGCCAAGCGGCCCAAAGCCTGATTGGTCATTAATAGCATCAACCTCTAATTGTTCATCTTTCTTTTTTGGATATTGTGAATGTGATTTTCGTTTTTCTGGCATAGTTCCGATAATAAAGCCCAGCTTCAATAATGTCAAGGGTTGGCGTTGCTTTTAAACAACGCACGTATTTTTTTCGGTTTGAGAAGGTCTCGTGTTTAACAAGAATCATAACATTTTGTCTAATAAGCATCTAAAACCAGCTTTTATTGTTAGTTTTCTGTAAATAAACAATTTAAGGCGGCTTCAAGCGTTGCCTTTTTTCAACACATCAAATGCCATCTTTATTTAATCTTTATTGTTTGGCTTAGTAATTCTTTTTAAGTTTATACCAAGTAAGTGTTTGAGAAAGTTAAAATGGGGTGTTTATTTATTATTGCTTTGGGAACAGGTTTTGCTTAAAATTATTTCTGTTTAGGTGTACATGGATGAGGGTGACGACGGTTTTATGCAAGGAAGCATACTATGGATGGCACCGAGAGGCGCAAATTTAAACGATTTGGGGCGAAGTTCGATATTTCATATCGTGAAGTTGGTCCGGTAGCAGAGCAGTCCCATCCCGGCTATACGGTTAACGTATGTCCGGGCGGTTTATATTTTGAAACCGAAAGCGCAGGATTTAAACCGGGAAGTCTGTTGGAGGTAAAATTGTCAGTACCGCCGAAGCGTGGTTTGCTTGAGCTTGGAGGCAGAATTTCTGGGTTCGCCAGAGTTCTTAGGGCCGATAATATTTCTGCTAAAGATACAGATTTAACTTCCGGCAAATATGGTGTAGCGGTGGAATTTTGTCGTTCGCCGAAATTATGTATGTAAAAATAACTACTCCGGCCATATTCCCTCAAAAACTTCTATAGCCGGTCCGGTCATATAAACACAGCCGTCTTCTTCGCACCAGTTCAAATTCAGTTCGCCTCCAGGTAGATGTGCTGTACAAATTCGTTTTTGCCTGTCTGTAAGCACTGCGGCCACGCAGACGGCGCAGGCACCCGTCCCGCAGGCCATTGTAATTCCACTTCCTCGCTCCCAGGTCCGCATAGTTAATTCTCTTGGCCCGTCGATTTGAGCAAAATGGACATTAATACGGTTCGGGAAAAGGCTGTGATTTTCAATAACGGGACCGAGTTTTTCAAGCTTGATTGTCTCAACGTCATCACAAAAGAATACAGCGTGCGGATTCCCCATCGAGACACAAGTCATCAGCAATTCCTCTCCCATGACTTCGAGGGTCTGTTCGATGATTTTTTCGCCGTCAAGATTTGCAGGTATATCTTTTGGTGTTAAAACCGGCTGTCCCATATTAACACACACCATTTGGACCTTGTTCATATCGTCAACCATCAGTCCGACTATTAAAACGCCGTTGCCGGTTTCTATATCTAATGAGGCGGAAAAGCAGGAAGGGCGGTCAGGTAATGAAAACACTCCGCCGGACTCGGCCAATTTACGCTCATATGTGTATTTTGCAGCGCAGCGGATACCATTTCCACACATTTCGGCTTCTGAGCCGTCAGCATTGAAGATACGCATCCGTACACCCGCTGTTTGTGAGGGCTCGATGAGAATCAGACCGTCTGCACCGATTCCCGTGTGTCTGTTACTGATAATTTTAGATAATTCCGAGGGATTTTCGATTTTTTCCTCGAAGCAATTGACATAAACATAGTCATTGCCTATTCCATGCATTTTGGTAAATCTCATTGTCATTGTCCTTATTGATAAAACGCTTAGTATATGCAAATTATTGAGGTAAATCAAATCTGTTTACGGTTATAGAGGGCCATATAGTTCAAATATGCCGGTTTTTCTTTGAAGATGAG
>JASFVS010000376.1:0-3108 GCA_050049715.1 Phycisphaerales bacterium | reverse complement strand
ACCGGAAAACATGTGCGAAGGATAAAGGTACCGCTTGCAGTTTTAAAAACCTTATCATCCCTGAATTTGCACGCTGGCCGCATTTTCGGCTATGCACCGATGTTTACTCCCGGAAAGCTCCGTGAGTTGAGGCATCCTGACTGGGTCTGCGACAATACGGCCTTTACGCGCCAAACCGGCTGGACGCCTCAGGTTTCGCTCGAGGAGGGCCTCAGACGCACATTAAAGCTTTAAGTAAATCAAAACTATGCAGGATTACGATACGCTATTAAAACAGATTTCTGAATTACTGAATCCGCTGGTAGAACCGGGTACCGAAATAACTGAAGAATCAGACTTTGTCGCTGATCTGGGCTTTGATTCCCTAAAAGTCATGAAGCTTCTGGAACAGGTGGAAGATTGTTATGATATTTCCATACCACTAAACATTCTACCGGACATTCAAACGGTTAAAGATTTTGTCGAGCAAATTGAGAAGTTAGGGGTCGACGATGAGTCTTTTTGATAAATTCGAGCAAATTGCGGCAGGCCGGCAGGCTCTGGCTGATAGAGGCGTTACTTCCAATGTGGTTATGGAGAAAGTCATCTCACCCACGGAAGCCGTCATCAACGGCCGCCACACGATCCTGGCTGGAACCAACAATTATCTGGGCCTTACCTTTGATCCGGAGTGTATCGAAGCCGCTGCCACAGCTGTAAGGGAAAAGGGCACGGGTACGACCGGATCCAGAATGGCCAACGGCACCTATTCGGATCATGTAAAATTGGAGCGAGAACTCGCCGACTTTTTCGGATGCGAATACGGCATGGTCTTTTCCACCGGGTACATTGCCAACCTGGCGATGCTGTCTGCACTGACCGGGCCGGCGGACGTTTTGCTCATTGATGCCGACAGTCATGCCAGTATTTACGATGGCTGCCGCTTGAGCGGCGCCGAAATTATTCGATTTCGGCACAATGACCCGGAGAATCTGGAAAAACGACTCCGGCGACTGGGTGACCGCGCACCAAACACCCTTGTTATTGTTGAAGGCATTTACAGCATGCTGGGGGATCGTGCGCCCCTGGCGGAGATTGCGGCGGTCAAAGAAAAATATGGCGCCTATCTTCTGGTTGACGAGGCTCACTCGCTGGGCGTGCTCGGCCGGCGTGGACGCGGGCGGGCCGAGGAGGACGATGTGCAAGACAAAGTCGATTTTATTGTCGGCACCTTCAGCAAAAGCCTGGGCGCCATTGGCGGATTCTGTGTCAGCAACCGTCCGGTGCTGGAAATGATTTCTTTTGCGGCCCGGCCTTACATGTTCACGGCTTCATCTTCGCCCTCGGTCATCGCATCTACCCGCGCGGCGCTGAAAATTTTAAAAACGCGTTCTGAATTGCGCAGCAAGCTGTGGGATAATGCGCACCATTTATATGAAAAGCTTCAGAAATCGGGCTTTCAACTGGGACCGGAGCCCAGCCCGGTTGTTGCCGTCCGCTTTGATGATATTGACGAGGCCGTCATGCTCTGGAAAGGTCTTTTGGAGCACGGCGTATATGTTAATCTGGTAACACCGCCGGCCACCCCGGATGGCGGTTGTTTGTTGCGCTGCAGTGTGAGTGCCGGGCACAGCCCTGAGCAGATTGAAAAAATCGGCCAAGCATTTGCTTCTTTAAAAGACGTTGTTTCTGCGGCTGCTAGCGCCTAATTTATTTTTGGACAATTGAATGCGATTTCTTTTTAAATTGGTTCGTGCCTATCCAGGTCAAAGCGCACTGATGCTTTGTGCCATGCTTTTTGCCGGAATTGCAGAAGGTTTCGGGCTCTCCGCAATGCTGCCACTGTTGAGCACGATTGCCGGGATTCATACCGGTGCCGGCGGGCCTGGATCTGCAGCCAGTGCCGCAAGCAGCTCAACAGCAGAACATATTGTTTGGGAAGTTATCGAAACTATCGGATTACCTCCAACTGTAGAGGTACTGATGTTTTTGATCCTCAGTGCCATCATTTTAAAGAGCGTCCTGGTGCTGATTGCGAACACGAGGGCTGGATACACTGTTGCACAGATAGCAACCGATCTGCGATTGGAATTGATACGCGCATTGCTGGCCTCGAGGTGGAGATTTCATTTACAGCAACCCGTCGGTGCTCTGGCGAATGCGATTGCCACAGAAGCCCAGAGGGCATGTAAGGCATTTCTGTGCGGGGCCACCGTGACTATTGCTTTAATCCAGGCAATCGTTGCTGTTTGCGTTGCACTTCTTGTCTCCGTGAAAGCTTCCCTGCTGGCCCTTGTGGCGGGTATTGTCATTTTTTATTCTCTGCGACGCTTCGTTGCAAAGGGGAGGAGGGCCGGAGAACGACAAACGCGGTTATTGAAGTCGTTGCTGTCTTATCTGGCTGACAGCTTACAGTCGATCAAACCGATTAAGGCCATGGGGCTTGAAAAGTTGGCTGAATCCGTCCTGTTTAAGGAAACGACCAAGTTAAACAGGGCTTTGCGAAAGCAGGTGAATAGCAAAGAATATTTGAGGGCATTTCAGGAACCTTTGCGTTTCATATTTTTGTTGATTGGTTTTTATATTGCCCTGAAATATTTGGCGCTACCGCTGGCCTCTATGATGGTACTCATTTTCCTGATGGCAAGAGTCTTGAGCCAGCTGAGCAAAGTGCAAGAAGAGTATCAGAAGATGGTTATGTTTGAAAGCGGTTACTGGTCGTTGCAGGGCAAAATCCGTGAGGCCCGGGGTGATCGGGAAAATGTGACGGGAACACGGATGCCGACATTGAAGGAATCTATTTGTTTGGAGTCTGTCAGTTTTGCTTATGAGAAAAAGGAAATTTTACAAGATGTAAACATTGTTTTTCCGGCCGGGATGATTTCTGCCATTGTGGGTCCTTCAGGCTCCGGTAAAACGACGATCGTGGACCTTGTCATTGGTCTGCTTCGGGCCGATAAGGGCAAAATACGGATTGACCAACAGCTTTTGGAAGATATCGACTTGCGAAAATGGAGAAGTCAAATCGGATATGTTCCCCAGGATTCCTGGCTGTTGCATGATACCGTGTTCAACAATGTGACGCTGGGGGATAAGGCGTTAACCCAGGAGGATGCTACCGGCGCCCTG
>JASFVS010000375.1:0-3126 GCA_050049715.1 Phycisphaerales bacterium | reverse complement strand
ATGGGATTGAGGGACTGAAACCATAGTGAACGAGAAGTTTAAAGTAGCTGTTCTTATGGGGGGTATCGGATCCGAACGCGAGATAAGCATTCAAAGTGGGATATGTGTCGCAGAAGCGTTAAGAGATGCCGGATTCGATGTAGTAACCGCCGATGTTCGACCTGATAATCTTGATATATTAGACGATAGCGGTATTGATGTATTCTTCCCGGCGCTGCATGGTGAATTCGGTGAGGACGGCCAGATTCAGCAAATACTTCAGGACAAGGAGCTTGTCTATACGGGAAGTGGGCCGAATGCGTGCAGGTTAGCATTCGATAAAATTGCAAGCAAAAAGCTCTTTAATAAGATTGGTGTTGCTACGCCTGCAGCGATTGAGTTTAATGCACAAATCGATATCAAGCAGCTTGAAGAACAATTACGGCATCTTGCGGATGAGTATGTCGTAAAGCCGGTGCGACAGGGCAGCAGTGTCGGCGTTAGAATTATAGACAATGTGCAAGATGCAGTGAAAGCTGCCGAGGTGACCTTGGACGAGTTTGGCAATTGTATGATTGAAAGATTCATTCCGGGCAGGGAAATTACGGTTGGGGTACTGGATGGTGTTGCACTTCCAATTATTGAAATCAGGATTCAGACCGGTTTCTATGATTATCAGGCAAAATATGTCAATGAGCAGACGGAGTATCTCTTCGATACGATTATGGAACCTGCTCTAACGACCCGAATTAATAAAGCTGCGATGGATTGTTTTCATGTGCTTGGATGCCGGCATTTCGCGAGAGTTGATTTTATTCTCAGCGAGGAGGAGATTGCTTACGTTTTAGAGGTCAATACTATTCCGGGATTTACAACACACTCGCTTTTACCCAAGGCGGGGGAAAAAGCGGGATTTCCGATGAGCGCTTTGTGTTCAGAAATTGTTGAGGCAGCATATTCGCAACTGGTGAAGCGCCAAGTGTGATATGAGATTATGGCGGTCAGAAAGAAAAGAAAAAAAAGCAAGACGAAACGAATTTCATTTCAGCCCGGCACTTCGAAGAGAAAAAGACTAAATCGAGGCTGGATTGGTCCGAGTCTTTTAAAAATCCTGAAAGTGTTTGCAGTAGTTTGTGTTTGTGCCGGGATGGTAATCGGTTTTGTATTCTTAGAAAAATACGTAAAAGATATTGCTCCCAATTCGACAGGTAAGATTGTACTGGAATTGGCAAATGTCCCGACCTGGGTTAATGACCAGCTCAAGAGAGAAATTATAACAGCGGCCAGGAACGCCGGCGAGAATTTGAAAGTCGATGAAAATACAGCCTTCCTTGTACAGAAGAACGTTGAGAAAGAAGTTGTGTGGCTGGACGAAGTGAAAGTGCAGACCACACACGAAGGATTGCGTATCGAGGGACGATGGCATAAGCCTGTGGCTCTGATTAAATCAGGGATTCGAAAATTTTATGTGGATGCTGAACAGGTGGTGCTCGATTTTATTGAGATGCCGAATCTGCCGACAGTACGGATAACAGGGCTGTCAATAATAACTAAAATGCCGCCTTTGGGTGAGGCCTGGGGACGTGAGGACGTTGCGGCGGCGATATTGATATTGGACAGATTTGAAAAGATGGACAAACTTGTTACTCCTGATAAGCCGTTGCTTGCCGAAATTGACAGGATTGATGTAAGTAATTTTAACGGCCGATTTAGTGACAGATCACCTCACATTATTTTGTATACAAAAGACAATACTCAGATTATATGGGGCGCTGAATTAGGTAAATGGCAGCGGTATCTGGAATCCACCGATGAGCAGAAGCTGGCAAAACTTTACGGTTACTATACGGAGTACGGTACGCTATCAGGCGGCGTAAAATATATCAATTTGCGTGACCCGCAGAACGATGTCCCGCTGCCTGTTGATAAATATTAGGCGTTTACAAAGTTGTTTAGGGCGGTCGCAAGGTCGTGATAGCGATAGGGGATTTGGAGTTCCGTGCAGAGGGATTTAAGCTTACTCAGAGTAGATTCACTCAAACGGCTTTGGAAATCTGTATCGGCATTGCAACAAAAGATTCTGCATCCGGCGAAACGATAATCGTAGATAGCGCACTTGCCGTCGATATTATAGGGACATTGATTCGATTGCATTGTTTTAATACTTTCGGGACTGAGGTTTGCGGTCAGATACATTAATTCCGGAGGTGTGAGAAACAGGCGATGGTCGAATCCCTCCTGGTCGGAAGAGGCAGAACCGTTAAAAACACAGCATTTGCCGCAGGCGTTGCATCTACCTGCCAGCTCGTTATTATCACGAATCTGTGTGTCGAGCCATTTATAAATTCTTGCTACTCTTTCAAGGAGCCGTTTGTCTTTTTTATATTCTGCCACCATTTCTTTTCCCTTTTGATTCTTTGAATTTCTTCATAGCTGTAGAGTTTACCTCGATTAATGCCGGGGCATTTTTGAGCGGCCCTGTTCCAATCGTTCGAATTGGTTAAATTCTCAGGCCAGAAAGGCCAGCTCCTGCACTGACTCGGGCGAACGGGATAAATCATACATAATTTTCGGCCGGCGTTGTTTTGCAGGAAGATGCAGTCTCTGGTGGTAGGATGCTCAATAATCGTTGTTCGAAGGCTGACGCGTCTGAGATATTTACGCCGCAGCTCGGACGGCTTTATTTTCAGAAAGTCGGCAATAAGCTCAATCTCAGGTTTCGTGACCCAGATATAACCTTCACCCGGCCCGGAACAGCACCGTCCGCACTCCACACATTCGAAATGCAGGCCGGCAATGTACCAGGGATCTTTCTTAATAACAGATTTCACGGGATTTTTATAGTATTCAAGTGTTTGTGTTGAGCCAGCGAGTGATTGTATTCACAAATTCTTTTCCACTTTGAAGCATTTGCTCAGCTTCGTCTGCTGATATTATGAATGTATATTCATAGTCGCCTATTTGCCTTTTTTCAAATGCTCTGTTAATTTCTCTGCCCATTTCTCTTGGGAAAACGTTTGTTTTGATGAAATGTTCTCCAAAAGCGGAAATGACACCTTTGTGCGATGAAAACGAAAGATCCTTTGTTAACAGTACTGCCTCTGCTGAATAAAACATGTCGTAATAAACTCTTGAAACAGACGATTC
>JASFVS010000374.1:0-3127 GCA_050049715.1 Phycisphaerales bacterium | reverse complement strand
ATCCACCGCCGGCCGGTTCCGCCCAGACATCGGATGGTCCGTCCGGTTCGCCTATAAAATCCCAGCCTGCATCCATAAATGTATTTGGGTTTTGCATCTCGGCCGTTGTCTTACCCATCCCGCCGGCACTTGTCGTCTGCCCACTCCTCTGGATATCCCAGAAAGAAAAAGTAACTTCACCCAAGCGATCCTCCCCCCATATATCATTTGCCCCAACAAGACCACCTACATACCTTGTTCCTGTAACACTACCGGCCGCATAGCAGTTAGTGACTATACCAGAATATTCATGATTCCCTACGAGCCCGCCGATAAGCCATTCCCCGCTAACCGTACTTGTGCTATAACACTTATTTATTTCGCCCTTATTACGCCCCACCAGCCCGCCGACGGCACCGCCGCCACTGACTGTGCCGGTGCTGTAGCAACTGATTATACCCCCATATATGTTCCAACCCAGTAGCCCGCCTACGTAACTATCACCACTGACCGTGCCGGTGCTGTAGCAATTGATTATACTTCCTCCTAAGTCGATGGTCCCGATCAGCCCGCCTACATAACTATCACCACTGACCGTGCCGGTACTGTAGCAATTGATCAACCTCCCTCCTGGATTCCAGCCCAGCAGTCCGCCGACACTGTGGCCTGAGCCAATCACGTTGATATTCACCACACCAAGGTCTCTGATTTCAGACTCATATTCCAACCATCCAAAAAGTCCCAGATAGTCATTGCCATTAATCGTCATGTGTGAGATCGCATAACCGTTTCCGTCAAAAACACCAGTGAAATGAGTCCCTTGAAATCCATTCTCAACATCGCTTGTATCTGGAGCAATAACAGCTCTGTCGAAGGCCTTACCGCCCGGCAGATTTGGGTCTAAATCTATATTAGCTGTAAGAATAAAATGCTTGTCGTAATCTTCGAGACTTTCACCAAGCAGTATCAGGTCTTCCGCCGAAGTTATTCTGTATGGGTCATTTGGCTCTCCCGTCCCGCCGCCGTATTTAGCCTCAGTAGTATAGCTGAAAAGAGATACTATAATCACAAAAGGAATTGTTTGCAGGAATCGTAAATTTCTCACCTCCACTGTGGTTATTCCTTCCTCCCCCCTTATTTATGTAACAGTATCAGCGCCTGCTCTCGCCAAGCCCGCCAATATGTAATATATCAAATACTCAAACTCGGTGTCAAGAAAATATTATACGCGATTTCCTTTGCTTTTTTCACAAAAATATGGTATAATACTCACTAATCGGTCAGATGACCGACGTGAGTCGCAGCAGCGGCAAGACACATCTCGCCAGCAGGCGACAGTTCACGGCCAGCAGGCCCCCTAAATACTAAATCCTATATTCTAAATACTTAATTCATATAATTATGAATCAAATTCTCGATTCCACATTCCAAATTCTAAATTCTAAAATTCCCTCTCTTGTCTTACGTCCCTCGTCCATCTTCCATCCTCTACCCCCTCCCTCCCCCTTCTCATACCCCTTCCTCCCACCGTCCGCAACGTCTGATAATATTTAGGCCTTTTTCAATGCATAAATCCACATTTTATCATCTAATCTTTTTAATATTCATTAATCCAGACGTTTCCCCCTTCTTCTCTCCGAGTTTCTCCCACATTTTCCCTTACCGTTCCCACAATATTTATCTTCCATCTTCCTCTCTCCAACTTCTACCCCCTATCCCCTTTATTTATACCCCTTCCTCCTACCGGCAGGAACGTCCTATAATATTTTGGCCGTTTTCAATATTATTAATCGCCATCAATATACACCAAACATTAATAAATATCTACAAATCAATCACTTACGTTATTTTAAGGCCCTCTACAAATGTAAAGAACATTCGACAAATCAGACTTTTTACGCAAAACAAACCCAAAGTTAAAATGGGTAAAATAAACTTAAGCTGCGACTCCAAAGAGGATTACAAAAATATTAACAATTGGACATTTAATGAAAACAAACCCTGTCCTGAGCGGAGTCGAATGGACCAAAGTCAAAATAGGCAAAATGGGCCCAAAATCGCTTGCCGTGAAACCTTGCCACGCGCGAAAAAACTTATATTCCGGATTAAGCTTGATATTTCAATTAACGATAATTATTATGTCCCTTCCGGAGTAAAGGTTTCTAAAGGATTAGAGGATAATAAGACAAAAAAATGGCCGCCAAAATAGACATACGCGCTGTTGAATCACCCAACGCGGCTGAAATCTACATTTCAGCCACGCCCGGAGAAGGTACAACCCCTGAAAACCAGGCACAGGAGATTTTCTCCGGCATCCATGACATACTCCAGTCCAAAAAAGCACACATCCTCCAAGAACGGATTTTCGCCACCCCCGGCGTAATGGACATTATCAGCAGCGCACGAGCGAAAGCATACGGCAATCTCGATGACGGAGTCGCCCCGAGCCTGTTATTGGCCAAAGAAGGCCTATCCGGCCCCATCGCCGGCGTACAGGTTTACGCTATCACCGCTGATAACCGGCCGGAAGTGATAAGAATAGACGAAAAACTTTGTGGACGAGCCATTAATACCACCGGCTGCAAATACCTGACACTTTCAGGTCTTTCAATCCCTCAAGCTGCAAATAATACCGACCAGGCAAAAACTATGATGCAAAAGGCCGAATCCGTGCTCAGACAATTCGAAGCCGGTTTCCTTTCCGTGCCGCGAACCTGGATGTGGCTAAAAGATATTCTCTCATGGTACGACGATTTTAACCACGTCAGAACACAGTTTTTCACCGAAAATAAACTCATCGGAGACGGAACCCGGCAGTCAATGCCCGCCAGCACCGGCATCGGCTTAGGACCCGCTGACGGCTGCGATTGCGCAATGGACCTGACGGCGGTTTTGGAGCCGAAAAACTCTATAAAATTCCTTCAGGCAATAGGAAAACAGCAATGTGCAATGGAATACGGCTCGGCCTTCTCACGAGCCTCCGAAGCGATTACGCCGGCCGGCAAAACGGTATTTGTTTCCGGGACAGCCTCCATCGACGCCGATGGAATCACAACGAATATCGGTGACGCATCCGGCCAGATAGCCACAACTATAGACAACGTTCGCGCCGTACTTAGTGACATGAACTGTAAAGACGAGGATGTAG
>JASFVS010000081.1:0-9909 GCA_050049715.1 Phycisphaerales bacterium | reverse complement strand
GTAGAATCGTGGAAAAAACGTTATATTTATCATCGATGGTGGCACTTAATTATAGTTTTAACTTGCGCTACAGCAGCAAGAGGAGTCCTTAATGGATCAGAAGATGTCTCAGATCGAACTGGTCAACAGGGCTCGACGCGGCGATAGACAATGTCTTGGGCAATTAGCCCAGCAGGCACGCGAACGGCTGCGTACTTATGTCTATCGTCTTACACAACAGGACGATTTGGCGCAAGAAATTGTACAGGAGAGTTTATTAGAAATGTGCAAAGTAATAGGCAAGTTAAAAAAGCCCGATCGATTCTGGCCCTGGCTATATAGCATAGCCACTAACAAACTACGACGTCATTACAGAACCGAGCGGACACAACGAAAACTGGCGGTTTCAAGTGCAACTCGCAAAGGCACTCTTAAAGAACGCCAGGATGGGCTTGAAAACCTCGTCAGTGATGAATTGAAACAGATTGTCTCGTCAGCTATGAAAAAGCTCAGGACACGGCACAAAGCTGTTCTTATTATGCGTTGCTACGACCAGATGCCCTATTCGGAAATTGCCGAATCGATGGGCTGCAGCGAGTTTAGCACCCGTATGCTGTTTTTACGTGCAAAAAAATCCCTCCAGCGAGAGCTTTCACGAAACGGATTCAGCAAAGGCACACTGCTTGCCGCCCTAGTGCTGTTCGGAAAACTAACCGCACCAAGCAAGGCTGCCGCTGCACAAGTATCAATCACAACCGCTACAACTAACGTTGGCTTATTAGCTGGAATTATTGGCCTTGTAACTACTAAAACAGCCATTTTATCATTAGCTACAGCCGGCGCATTGACTGTCGGCACAATGACTGTGAAATCAGGCTCCTGGAATAAAAACGCTGAAGGCCCACCACCATCCTTCACGAGTACACAAGATATAAACTGGACCACTGATAATAGTAATGAAGAAGAATATTGGTACTACTTCCCACAAGGTCCTACACAATCCATGATGCTTCGAGCAAAATCAGGCGTTACCGGCGATAAATCATCATGGCAGATATTACAAAACAATATAGCAAATTATTACTATTGCAATAACACTGTCCATATAAACAATTACCGCATGTGGGCCAGCGACCTTAGCGTTCTAAAGATACCCACAGATGCCCCACACTTAACCGACTTCCTATACCAGGTAGAATCAAAAACCTGGAACAAAAAACACATAACTGCCAAAGGCAAAGGCTTGCTGGTTATTGCAGCTCGCAGTAAAGCTGAAGAAGACGACCGCCCATGGGCTATCCGTCACTACAATGTTCTGGACGAGGATTATTTTAAGGGTGACTGGCCAACTTCAGCCAAAATCCTTGACAAACGCGACGAAATGCACAAACGCGGCTGGACTTACTTTAGAATCACCGGTCAGGTGAACGGCCAAAATGTTTCCGGAACGGGAAGAATACCATTTGTCTATGATAAAAGTGAACAATATAGTCCATGGCTGAAATTACAAGTCGGTTCTATGACTATAGTCGATATATCTAATGCGGCTTATCTGTACCGTTCATCATCTGATAGACCAGACACATATCCAGGAAGCTGCTTCTTCAAGGGGCTGACCAGACCCTGGATGGGATTTCATACAATAGATACGGTACGCAGAGACGCAGCTGAAAAACGCATTTGGTTTGAGACCAAGCAAACAACAAATAACCAATTTGTACAGGTTGAGTTAATTTGTGAAGGTCTCAAATTAATCTACAAGATTGATCTGGAAACTGATGTTATTGATGAAATTACTTTTTCAACCAACGAAGGCAATACCGGGAATCTAAAGTTCTCATATCTTCAGTCTATTGAAGAAGTTGGTGAGGAGTTTAGACCCCCAAGCAGACCAAGACGGCGGGGAGCCTCTAATAAGGACATGGGTTTGTTATGGTTGATTCGTTTGGCGGAAGGATCACTCGGGTAGACCGTGGGGTTATACGCACACATGTTTATCCCAAACCAAGGAGGACAACATTAACGGACGGAAGATATTATATCCGGTCCAGTAGAGGCGATGAAAAATGAAATTAGTAAGGACAGGTTGGTTTTGGGCTAATGCTGCTTTTTTAGCAATCATAGCAGTATGTCTAGCCCCCAATATAGCTAAAGCCGACTGGTCCTACGAATATCGGGATAATTTCAGTACTAATAAGGCGGAAGAAGACAGCTATCTCCATTCTGTTATCTGGCCACAAGGAGCTTTCCCTCCTCAAGAGCCGTACCTATACTATCTCGATACAGAATCACAGCACGAGTTAGGACTCGGAGACCGCCATGGTGAACCGGCCAGCTTAGGTTATTGTTTCCCTCTCGACTCAACACAGCCACTATCGGCTGTTAGTGGAAATTTACAAATTGATGTGCGATTCCCCTATAGTACTGATCTGGAATCATCCTTATCAGGCTATTTGCTATACCAGTCTTCGTCTGATGGAGTAAACTGGTCAACACCACAGGAATTAATGTCAGGAAATAATAATATACCAATCGAAACAGTCCGAGGCACTTTCTATATCAACTTTTTCGGTACTGAAGTCATAATCGATAATCTCGTTGTCCGAATGAATTCACTTCCGGCCACAATCGACGTACCCCGTGACTTTACGACTATCCAGGAAGCAATTGATTCTGCGAACGACGGCGATATTATTGAAGTCGCCCCGGGCATTTATACGGGTGAAGGTAACTGGGACATTAACTTCCGAGGCAAGGCCATCACTGTACGCAGCGAAGCAGGACCGGAGCGGACAATTATCGACTGTACCAATCAGAATCACAGAGGCTTCTATTTCCACCGAAGAGAAAAACAAGATTCCATATTACGTGGATTTAAGATTATCAGCTCCGCTTTGTCGGGCCCTGTGATTCCACCTGACAGTGTGAACTGGAATTCGAGTTCTACTCATCCTATTGGCGGCGGTATATATTGTGAGTTTAGCAATCCTACTATCATCGATTGTGTGATTAACGAATGTACCGCGGAACTGGGAGGTGGTATCGGATGCGTGGGTAGCCTGCCAACGATTATTGATTGTGTCATCGAAGAATGCCGTTCAGAAATTTTAGGAGGACTATCCGAAGCTGGTGGGCAAGGAGCCGGTATCGGCCTAATCAGAGGTTCCACCGCCGAAATCATTAATTGCGTAATTAATGATAACGTAGGCTCTCATAACAGCCACGGTGCTGGTATATATTGCCGAGAAAGCGTAGCATTGCTGGCAAATTGTGATATTTCCTATAACAGCGCACTGGGCAGTATCCAAGGCGGAGGTATTTACTGCGAAGGGTCTTCTTCACACGTCCAACTGGAACATTGTATCATCTCGAATAATACCGCTGAAACCGGCAGTGGTATCTATGCCAATTCTGCTGACTATGTACGTGCGACCAACTGTACTATTGTCTATAATCAATTGTCAGGTAATACAACCTCATCCGGAGGAGGAATTCATTCGGTCAACAGCAGCATAGAAGTCAGAAATAGCATTATATGGCACAACGACGGCAGAGCCATTTCACCAACTACTTCGAATAACACGGTTCTCTATTCAAATATCGAGGGAGGTCAGTCAGGACAAGGTAATATCAATGCTGACCCTCTGTTCGCAAGCTCAAGAGATTATCACCTGAAATCAGGCTACTACAGCCGTGGGCGCTACGACGCTGGTCGTGACAGATGGGTTACAGATAACGAGCATAGCCCTTGTATCGATGCCGGCGATCCACAGGACCCAATCGATTCCGAGCCATTCCCGAATAGTAATCGCATCAATATGGGCGCATACGGCGGAACCAGCCAGGCAAGCAAAAGCTTAGGCCCTCTTATCCTTCACGTCGACACTAATAATGGCAACGACAATAATTCAGGCTTGAGCAGAACCAATGCTTTCAAAACAATACAAAGAGCAGTGGATTATACCCTGAACGGTGATACAGTTGTGGTCTGGCCTGGGAGATATCAGGAAGAAGTTACATTCGACCGTAAGGCAATTACGCTTCAAAGCGCAGATGAAGCAGCCGTTATTACAGCTCCAACCGGATATGCATTTTCCTTCTACGGGGCTGAAAGCTCCAGGAGCATCCTACGTAACTTCGTCATTACTAATTGTGGTGAGGCGGCTATTTTCTGCCACAGTGCCTCGCCTTCTCTTATTAATTTGACTATAGCCGATAACCAGTTTGGGATTGTCGCTTACGGCGGAGCTGATCCTGATATAATCAATTGTATCTTATGGGGCAATGAATTTGGTGATTTGGACCAATGCCGTGCCCGTTACAGTTGTATTGAAGAATTGAGCGAACCAGATGAGAACCGTGGCAATATAAACACGGACCCCTTATTTATAAACCCGGATAATGGAGACTATCATTTACAATCCAGATACGGCAGATACACGCCCGAAGAGAGTGACTGGTTATCCGATTCACTCTCGAGTCCCTGTATCGATGCAGGTGACCCAAGTATGTACCCGGGACGCGAGCAGATGCCTCACGGTGGGCGAGTTAACATCGGCGCTTACGGTGGTACACCGTTTGCGAGTAGAAGTGACTGGCCCTGGGGCAATGCCAATTTCGGTGGTCAGTAACAAAGCTACTTAATTTAAAGAACTTAATACTTCGTTCTTCCGTAAGTGGATAGGTAGATATTGTTAATTAGGGTAATTCCGGACTGGCTATTTTGACAAAATCCTTCAAAATAGATAAAAAACATTAATTTTTTAGGTTGACACAGAATTTAACCGCGAATATAATGTAGTAAGTTGGTTAAGTGCGCGAGTTTTGCGCAAAAAAAGGTCTGAACAGGGTTGGAGGATAGGAAAATCCGCGTCCAACACAGACAATTAAAAGCTGGCAAGGTTACGAAGCAGGGCTTTACGCTTATCGAGCTTCTTGTGGTCATTTCTATCATCACAGCTATCATGGCTATCTCACTGCCGGCGTTCAACCGTGTAAAACGCCAAGCCAGGTCGCTGCTGAATACGAATAACCTAATGCAAACTACCACTGCTATTAATCTCTTTGCCTCTGACAACTATGATAGGTATCCTGAATCCGTCGCAACTATAGGATTTGGCACCAACTGGAACTGGTCCGATCCAACCAAGTTAACCGGTAATAAGCAACGTAGTCCACGCTTATACCGGGCTATGAGTGAATATCTGCGGGGTTATGTCACTGATGCGAGCATTATGTACTGTCCAAATGCCCCACGGAAATATAAATATTTACAACAAGCTTGGGACGCCGGCGACAGCTGGGACAATCCCGAGACCTCTTTTCCGGCTGATCCGGTCGGTGGAACATATTGCTTTTATTGGAATTACACAGGGTACCTTGGTGGACACAGAGGAATATTCAGAGGGCCACAAAGTCCTGCAAGTAGCGGAAGATACAGTAAATTACTTGTAAGTGACTACTTTGGTTATAACCACTGGAGAAATCCTAACTCATACGGCAGTTGCGAAAAATTCGATGGAGTTGACATCATTCCAGAAACACAACTTCTTTCAGCTTTTTGGTCCCGCAAAAAAGATGCGGATACTGACGATTCTCCCGAAATCACACTGAGGGCTGGATACACTGACGGGCATGTTGAGACCTATACGGCATCTGAAGTCATTCCTATGAAAGTGTCCCTTACTGCTGATGGCACTGTACCATATCCTGATGAGGTAGGCGTTGGGCCGGGTATATTTTACCTACCTACGAATGCACTTCGCTAAATTTTGTACTACCATTACATCATTACAAAACCACGGCCTTATATCAAGCAAGTCAGCTCAAGCTTAGCAGTTACTAAGCGAGCTATATATACTTTTGTAAACATCCAACAGTAAAGGTGTGACTTTACAGTCTTTACAAACCCAGTGAAATAAAATTTTCTGCTCCTCAGCGGCAAAATTATTCGCAGCATAGAGTCTCTGTATATACCAGTTTACACAACAAGGTGGATAACCAAAGAAGAAACCTTCGAATCGTTTAGTTTCAGCAGTTTTGTCGATTGGCTTGTCTCCGAAGTGTCGTTCATATAACTGAAGATACGCCGGTATTCGACTGAAAATTGTCTCAAAAATTTCTTTTCCGGTTTTGACCGTCCGCCGGATTCGTTTCGTAAAAAGACCCACTTGCTGCAGCAATTCAAGACCATCGTTATCCAGTGGTTTTTCCCATCTGCTTAAAGGTTTGACACCTTCATATGTAAGTACCGCAAGATATGCTAATTCAAAATCTATTTCTTTAAGAGCTCCGATGCATCCTTGTTTTTCAGATGGCTCAGAAACAGGATTGGCTTTTTTGTATTCTCTTTCCATTTATCAAACCTGATTCGGGTCAGAGAAATCCAGCCATTGTTCAATAAACTCGACCATATCATCAATGTTGACTTGGCAGTCATTGTTTAAATCCGCAGGTAGATAGATAGTCCCTAAATCACCACACCGTCGCGGCATTTCAAGTATTTTCGTTAAAAGGGCCACATCAATCCTGCCTTCCCCGTGAACATCCCCCGAATAGCTGAAAGAACCATGCTCCATATAATGACATACGATATAGGGCACTTCAATGTAAAGACCAAGCTTCGAGTTCACAATCCGACAATAACCCATATTGACCGATTGGCCACATATTTCGCACTGTTCGAGACCTCGTTGTAAAAAGTCCTCCTTATACAAAGTGTACATTATTTCAGGCCCGTTTGGGTCTGGCACCGGTAACGTATCAATAACTTCGTAACATTGCCGGGCCAGTTCAATACCATCAGCAACAAGGTCGTTATCCTGATCGGCGTTATATAAATTATAGCCCGCTGCTAATTCTTCGCTGTCCGCCAACAAATCACCATCCAAATCGTTCTCAACCACGGCCAACTGATGCTCATTAGGATCATAGGGGAAACGAACCCCAAGCGCTCGCAGCAAAGCAGCTACATCAAGCCTTCCTTCGTGCACATCACCGTGGTAACCGAAAGAGCCGTGCTCCAGATAATGTATAGCGATAAGCGGGCAATCCACACGTAAGCCCAGATGCGGATTTACTATCCCTGCTGACCCCATATTAACCGTCTCACCACAGATATCACAAGTCTCCAAGCCAAACACGGCATCCAGCCATTTATATGTTTGTTCCGAGCTCGCTACTTCATCCTCCCACGGTAACTGTTCAATAACAGCAGCACAATGCCTGGCCAATTCAATTCCATCAGGTACTTCATTGTGATTTTGGTCAGTCTTGAATGGACGATATCCGATTGCCAACTCTTCAAGGTCAGCAAGTAAGTCTGCATCTGTATCCTGAATAACAGACAATTGATGCCCGTTCGGCATACCGACAGCAAGGGCTCTATTTAAGCTTATCCCCGTTCCCAGGGTTATTGCTGCTGCGGTACCAGCCACGATAACCCGCCTTTTAAACTTTTTACGTTTTCTAATGCGTCTTTGATAGGCCCTTCTTAGTCTTTTCATTTTTTACCCCAAACTAACAATTGATAAAATTTGCCCGTTTTTAAATCGGAACGGGCAAAACCGAATGGAGGAGGGCAACGAAAGTAATTCTTCGCTCTGTTTAATCAACAGAGTGCTCTATTGACAATTCTCAAGCCAGTCATTTGTCAGAGCCGTCAAATCCTGATGGTTTATCACTCCGTCGCCATTATAATCCTCACATATCGAACAGGTTTTGTCCGGTGTGAAGTAGTAATCTTCTGTTTCACCAAACTCATATCCTTCTTGTGGCCCGGAACCACCATTGCCTCTGGAGCCGGGGGCACTTCCACCCAACCAAGGCTGTTCAGAAAGAGAAATTCTCATCCAAATTTGCTGCCTTCCCTCACTTGGGTGCCAGGACAAAAATGCCGGTGTCGTGAGCCGGTTTAATCCGACTGGGAGGTCGAAAAGAAATTGATTCTGTACGGCCCACTCCGATACAAATCCGTTGACTGAAGCAATAGTGGGATTAGTGTCACTATCATCATCCCAATCACCATCACGGTTCCAGTCACACCAAACATTTACCAAAAGGTGAGTGTCTGGGTCGATAACATTGATATAGTAGTCAAACGTGGTCCAACGACAATGAGGCATACTTACCGGGAAAATAACACCATCATCGCCTTTGTCTTTACCTGGTGAGTTGGATTGAGGAGTAATATTATTTACACCATCCTGATCCGGACCGCTATCTGCCTCAGTTTCACGAGTAATCGTCCTGCCCAAATGAGCCACCGCCACAGAATTCAGATGAATCGGTCCATAAGGTCCGGTACTACGACCATCGTCATAAACAGTAGGATAATACGCTCTGACCCCTGAAGGTCCTCCTTTGGGATATGCGGTCATATATCTACCGTAATTGTTAGAACTGTCTGGCGCATCGCCAAGGTCCGACTCTACCAATTGTGCCCCATCGCAACTAATACTCATCACTCCATCACCGGTATCGGCACCAAATCCTCCGACTTCAATTAGATACTGGTTGCCGGCGGTCGCTTCAAAAGTAAGTTCAGACTGCCAACCACAGGCATCGTCATTGCATTCGATTAAATCACTTGACCTCGGGGGGCAATTACCAGCGTTATAGACAGCGAGCTTGGTGTCATATCCACTACCGCAGAGACTGACAGTAACATCACCTGTGCATGCAGCCGTATATCTATACCAGATGTTAGGGCTTCTCATGCAAAGCCCCCTACCATCGAAAGTTGCATTAACGGTGCTAAACGGCTTGTCTGTTACATTGCCTACCGGTTCTGCTTGATTACAGTTATCATTAGCTGGCTCGGAAGGTGGTGCCCCCCCCTCGGAAGTGATATTCAATACACCCTGACCGAAATCGCTGTCAGTCCATCCTCCAATTTCAATCAGGTACCGATTACCCGCAATCGCGGCAAAGGTAACCTCAGATTGTCGACCACAAAAATCGTCGTTACACCTTATCAAGTGACCCGGCATTGGACTGCAACCACAACCGTTATAGACGGCGAGCTTTGTGTCGTAACTACTGCCACATAGGCTAACAGTTACATCACTTGTACGCGGAGCCGTATAGCAATACCAGATGTTTTTGCTGGTCATACAGTAGCCGGAACCATCGAATGTCGCGTTACTGGTATCGAATGCGAGATTCGTAACATTACCAATATGTATTGCATTACTACAGTCATTGTTAGTAAGCCCGCCGGGCGGTGTCCCGTCAGTACTGATGCTTATTACACCCTGGCCGGTTGCGGTGCCGTATCCCCCTACTTCAATCAGGTATTGTATGCCGTTGACCACATTAAATGAAAGTTCAGACTGCTGGCCGCAAGCGTCATCATTGCATCCAATCAAAGCACTCTGCTGTGGATTACACACGCCTCCACTATAGACTGCAAGAACCGTGTCATAACTGCTACCGCATAGGCTTACAGTAACATTACCCGTGCATGCAGCCGTATATCTATACCAGATGTTAGGGCTCCTCATACAGTGGCCGGGACCATCAAAGGTCGCATTTGTGGTGTTAAACACCCTGTTCACAACTTCTCCAATTGACATAGCATTCTGACAGTTATTATTTGACGGTGGGCTTTGAGCTTTTACAACATACCCAGTACAAAGCAGTACCACCAGAATACATGTCAGTGTGTATTTTAACTTACAACCGTTCATAATTTAATCCTCCAAAAATCAAAGTCCTTTTCTTTACGCTGGAAGCCCAGCTACTACCCTTGATCATCTGTAGAACCACAGAAACATTCAAATACTACTCTCTTGTGTTTGGCGCGATCTTCTATATCGCCTGTATCTTTATATTGTCTATCTCACGGCCATCTGAGTACACTGGATAATTATCGTATTGCTGGAACTTGATACGAACATTAGACAGATCCGTACTGCCGGCCGCTATCTG
>JASFVS010000372.1:0-3152 GCA_050049715.1 Phycisphaerales bacterium | reverse complement strand
TTGACACCCACGGCCTTACAGAAGCGGAAAAAAAAGACCTGGCGCCAAGAATGATAACGGTCATTCGAAGGCGAATAGACCCTGCCAACATCCAAAATCTCCTGTGGCGGCCTCTGGGCAGCACACGCTTTGAAATACAAATGCCCTTAGCAAGCACTGAGGCACGAGAAAAACGAGGTGAGTTCGACAAAGCCCGTGAACAACTGCTGGAAAAAAATGTTAGTAGAGCCAGGATTATGAGATCGCTCGATTTACCAGCAGAAGAGCGAACCGAGGCTTTCAAGAGTTTTGCGCAGGAAGACCCTAACAGACTGGAAATTCTACAGGACCTTGCCAAGCTGTACGAAGAACGCAAGAATCTGCAAAACAAAAGGGATGAATTAGATAACCAGATTACGTACGCTGAAGACCAAATTTCTTTGGCCGGACTCGACCTGGAAAAGATAAAAACAAACAAGCTCGATTGGGCCAAACTGGATGAACAACAATTACAAGACGCACTGAAAAGCATTGCCGATGCCAACGATAATCTTGGCATACTGACTGATTACATAAAAAGCTTCGCAGACTGGTCCGAGACCGTTAACCAACTGACCGACCCTAATAAGAATACTTCATACAAAGAAGCCATAATGTCCATCGACCAGTTGAACCTCAGTGAAGACCAGCTAAATCTCTGTCTCGAATTACCCGAAAAGTCATCTGAACGCAGGGAGAAAATCGCAAAACTCAAAGCAGACTTCCCCGACAGAGCTAATGAAATCGATAATGTTGTTAAAACATTCGATGAATATCGTCCATTCAGGGGCAGGCTCGACGACCCCAAAGACCTTCAGCGTATGCTTAAAGGCGCGGGAATACTGGAGTTTAGAATACTTCCTACACAAGGGCATCCCGATGTAGATATGGATTTGATGTTAAGCTACGTTGAAAGGCTCAGGGAAAAGGGGCCAAAATACGCCTCAGATACTAATTATATATGGTGCGAGATAGAAAATATCGAGGGTTGGAACGCAGTCGACGAAGAAGAACGACCTTCGATCATTGCAGAATTCGGCGATAAATATTACGTCCTCGCGAGCAATAAGACAAATGAAACTATGCTGCACAGCCCGAATGCAAGACAGTGGAAACTGGAAAAGGCCAGTCCATCAACAGACAGGCTTGGCCGAAGGGCCATCGGTTTTTTACTCGACGACAGAGGCGGAAATTTATTCAGTAATGTAACGGAGAAAAATATCGGCAAACCTCTTTGTATCCTACTCGACGGCATTGCAATATCGGCGCCAAATATCGAAAGCAGGATACGCAGGCAAGGTATAATAACAGGCAGCTTTTCTCAAACAGAACTCGAGGATATGATTAACAAACTTAACGCCGGCTCCCTGCCCGCCCGTCTGATAGAGCAACCCATCTCCGTAAACACAATAGGCCCATCCATAGGCGCCAACAACCGCGACCAGGGCATAAAAGCCGGCTTCATCGGCCTTATCGCAGTCATTATATGTATGGCGATTTACTATTGCTTATCCGGCGCAATTGCAGATGTGGCATTGCTTATGAATATGCTTTTCGTCCTGTCAATAATGGCAGGGGTGCGTTCGACTTTCACATTGCCCGGAATCGCGGGTATCATACTAACAATTGGTATGAGTGTCGATGCCAACGTGCTGGTCTTTGAAAGAATCCGTGAGGAACAAATGAAAGGCTCATCTCTTAGAATTGCGATAGCAAACGGATACCAAAGAGCATTTCGAACTATTTTCGACGCGAACCTGACTACATTCATTACGGCCGCCATCCTTTACTGGCGTGCATCGGAAGAAGTTAAGGGCTTTGCTATCGTACTTATGCTCGGTATCGCATCAAGTATGTTCACCGCGCTGTTCGTAACGCGCGTAATCTTTGATTTTCTCTTATCCAAGCGAATTATCAAAGACCATTTATTTATGCTGCGCCTGATACACAAACCGAATGTAAACTGGATGCGCTTAAGACCGATTTTCTTCGGCATCTCAATTGTGCTGATAACAGCAGGGCTGGTAGTATTTTTTACAAGAGACGATACACAAAATAATAAATACGATATCGAGTTCACCGGCGGAACAAGCGTACAAATACATCTAACAGAACCTGTGGACAGGCAGGAAGTAGAAGAAAAAATCCATAAAATAGGCTCTGATTTGAATAATCCGGCCTTAGCAACAGCAACCGTCTATAGCATCGGAAAATCAAATGAACAGTACGAAATTAATACTACTGAAACAAATAAAATAACCGTTACAGTCACCCTGCCGCAAGCCAATCAGAAAACAGATGCCGAACTTACAGACGCAATTAGAAAGGCCCAGGAACAATTCAGCGGTGAACTAAGTAATCTGCTCGCAACACGGAGCACGGATAATTCTTCACAACTCGTGGTAACAACGAGCCAAATGAACCAATCGCTGGTCAAAGATGTGCTGAGCGCGGCCTTTCCCGAGGCCGACATATCCGAACCACAAGTCGATGAGATTGTCAATAACGCAATACTGACAGCTTTTGCAGGCCAACTGGAGATCCAACAAGACCTTCAGCCAACAATAACCTCCCAGGAAAAAATCTCTGAGGAACTGATAAGCTCTTACCCGGAACTTGTCGATTTTCCGGGCGGTGTCCGGATTGAGTGCCGAATCAATCGGCCTTCTACATTAGGGGACATCAAACAAAGAATGAATGCTTTGCAATTCAAGCCAGACACGCAAAATCTTATCCGGTATCCCTACGAAATTTTCGGGCCGAATCTCACAACACCCGAACCAAACCAGCCAATAAATTCTTTCATTTACGTAAGTGCAGAACAAGAGGCAGGATTTCGCGAATTAACCGATGACGAATGGACACGATTCGTGGAAAACGAAACGGCTAAAGTCTTAGCTGCAACCAGACTCGAAACTTCTCTGCCGCGCGTCAGACAATTTGACCCCTCGGTAGGTAAAGAACAAAAGCAACGCGCCTTAATAGCAATAGTTCTATCGTTATTTGCTATTGTTACTTATATATGGATTCGATTCGGAAACATCCGATACGGTATTGCCGCAATTGCAGCGTTAGTGCATGATGTATGCATCACACTTGGCGCCGTGGCCGCCTGTTTTTACATCGCAACGAAA
>JASFVS010000373.1:0-3152 GCA_050049715.1 Phycisphaerales bacterium | reverse complement strand
ATCCTCTTCCTCTTCATCTTCATCCTCTTTGAGATAGAAGTGCGAGTCCGTTTTCGTTATATTTCCATCGCCATCGGGGTCAACTTCGGGTATCCACTTTTGCTGGGCTTCATACCAGCCCTGAACCTTGAACTCGCCCACACCTTCACATAAAAGCATATGGATTGAATCAGAATCCGAAGGTTCGACCCTTAGTCCCCGGATGGCTTCATCAATATCACTGTTAGCAACGTTAACATCGGTAATTGCAGAAAGTATGTTTTCCTTGTTATCCCATGGAATATTCTTCCAGCCCGCCAAAGTTATTTTGTCATATTGATACCGATTAATCCATTTCAGCCATTCCTCATCACTAAGATTGTTAGGGTCTGGAAAATCTTTAAGCTCCGGGTTGGCCGTGAGAATATGCTGGCTTCTTGCAAGCACTCTTTTAGTTTTGTCCTGCGCCAGAGCTCTTTTGCCGTCACTATTTCTTGCAATCATATAACAAATTCTTGCAAGATTGCCATGAACCACCGAAGTAGTTCCAGGCGCAGGGTCAGTTCCAACTACAGGATCAGTTCCATAAGATTGGAAATCACCATCGGCAAAGAACATTATCCGGTCAAACCTCTGATATTCATTAGGGTCACCAAGGTCGTCTGGGCCATCTGGGTCATTGGGGTCACTACTTTTCCTGGCTGTCCAGACGATGAAAATCTCTCCGTCCTTACGGAGACCTTCGAAATCTGCATCGAGCTGATTGGTAATGGCACGCAGTTTCTGCATAATTTCAGAGTTTGCGGCCGCCATTCGATGTGCTCCAATGCTCACTTTAAAAATCACGCTCGCAAAAGACAGGATTATAGCCAATATCCCAATAGCCACTACAAGCTCAATTAAAGTAAAAGCCTTGTTGATTCGTGATTTACAATTCATATTTCAAAAAAAGTTAAAATGTAGCCAGTCATTATCATACGAGCACTTATGAACGAATTATTTCTTCCTGTGGTTAAAATCTTATTACTTTCTGATATATTGCAATACAGGGATATCTGCCGCCTCCGATAGGTGGCGGAACCACCCAAACAGAATCGCTTTGCCACCCCTGCAATTCCCTGTCGAGCACGATGATATCAGGTGAATCATCATCACGCTTCAGGACTCGATAAAGCCGGCCTGTCCGGCCATCCACTATCGTACCACCACCATTGATAAATGTTTCCTCGTCAGCCGTACTGATAGTAAGTTTATTGTCATTATCAACTCCGGCCACGGTCGCAACACTAACTTCCACAGGAACCGGCCTCTCCACGGAGCCGTGATACGTCGTCCTGATGCCCACTTTTCTACTAACAAAAACTGTTACCTGCACAAGCCGGTTAGTCGAAACGGAATCTATCCGCCTGCATAACGCAGACCAGTAATATTGCTTCTCAGCCGATACCTGCGTTGAAGGATATGCAAACTCCTCAGCAGCAATAGTACTTAGCTCTTCATATCGCATCATTTGGTCAGAAACAAAATTCGGGTCCTCAAAATCAACTCCATATAACCTGATTTTCGCGAAGGCTTCGTTGGCTACCACCGCAGCGATAGTGCGTTCGGTAGCAACAGTGGCAAAATGAATGCCGGTCAGAAATGTGCCGCCTATGAAAATCATCCCGATTGCAAGCGTACCAACAGCCAACAAAACCTCGGTAAGGGAAAAACCTTTATATCTATGTTTATTTCTCATAGGCTCATTCATCCGATGAGATTATTGTCCCGGTGTAAGGATTCAAATAAACTGGTTCCAGACTATGTAAATAAGTGAACCTTTCCTGGGCATCTAATTTATCAAACCGGATTTTATCACAGATAACGAAGCTGCTTCGGCTCGATTCCGCTCCCAAACCCATCTGAGCATAGTCATCCTGAATAAACATACCCACTCCATAACTGGTTATATTTTCAGGAGAATTAAAAATATCATCTCTTGATACTTTATTGGCAACACCGTTATTCGGTTGGTAAATTGCATCTTTATTCCTAACGCGAACATTACGTATCGCCAGCTTACCGGTCGGAGAGAAAACAATCGAAAAAGTAGATATATCCGTAACGTATTTATTCTTTCCATCCGGGCCCAAATTAGCCGGGGTACTATCATCAAGATAAATCTCTCTAAGCTGCTCCTCAGCGACATCCTGTGCACCAGTTGAACTAACGCCATGATTGGTTCTTACAAATAAATTCATCATGCATAATCTCTCAGGCAGCTTTATCGGATCGAAACCTTCAACTGCCCTAAAGCCGGGGCTAAGACCTGTTTTTTCATAATCGTGTACTATAAAAATCATATATTGATTGCCTGCCGAATCTTTTTGAAACCGTACACCCGCAGATCGCCGTTCCTTCGCCGCGATTGCACGCGCGCAGGATAAAGCGCAGCCTACCATACTCTTTCCGCCGGTATTGGATTCAACCGATTCGATAAACAAATGTAAAGCCGGCAGACCAAAAGCGACAAGCATCGATATGATTGCTATTACAATCACCATCTCCGTCAACGTAACGCCGGATTGTTTGCTTTTTGTCATCATTTTAATATTCTTATCTGTTGGTTATATCATCAGCATTGCCGAAAACCTTGTCAGGCCCTGCCGATATAAGCTTTGGAAAATTATCGCCGGCTGCGTACGTGTAATCCAGCGCCACTCCCCACGGGTCATATATCTCCGGTGACATATCAGCCTTATCGTACTCGTTATTTATCAGGGATTCGTCAATTTTTCCCAATATCCTCCGAGACTCCGGTATCAGACTAAGCTCGCTGTAAAGGTATTCCGAATGAGCTGACGAACGTTCAAAATTCTTCTCAAGCTGCTCAGGAAATCTACCCGTGTATTCATAATATTCCTGCAGCGCGCTTTCCAGCAACGCAAAAGTACTTTCAAGCCACCTTTCTTTTGACTGATTATCGATATGAGTGGCGATTCCTATTACTATTGCTGTCAATATAGCAATCACAGAAACCGTTACCAATATCTCAACAAGGGATAGGCCATGTTTATATTTGTAACTTCTCATAGCTTTAACCTGCTCTGATGGAAATGGATAAGGGGCTTTAATTTCCAAAGTTGCGGATGTCGTCGTCTGTTCCATAATAACCATCTATTCCTGCTGAAATC
>JASFVS010000080.1:0-9986 GCA_050049715.1 Phycisphaerales bacterium | reverse complement strand
GGGCACTTTTCAGGCACGAGCGTCCGGGCCAGACAATAATGACAAACAGCATAACCGTAATTTATATGTGCACCCGTAACTGTTTGCATTCGCCGGTTACTACGAAGTTGCGATTTGTGAAAGGTCAAAGTTACATCGCAGTTTCGACAGTGCAGCGTATGCTTACAAGAGGGGCAAAATACAAAGTTGCTGTAACCCCGCCTGTTTAAGAGTAAAATCGCCTGCTCTTTCTTTGCAAGTGTCTCCTGAAGCCGCTCAGCGAGGGATTCAGAAATAAGATTCACGCCTTTTTGATTTGACTGTTCCTGTCGCATATTAACGAGCTTCATTTCGGGCATTGGTAAATCCATTACTCTCTTAGGCAGATGCACTAAGTGGAAATGTTTTTTGCCCTGGCAATTAGACAGCATCTCTAATGACGGCGTGGCACTGCCCAAGATACAATGCGCATTTGCCAGTTGCGCGCGCTTTATCGCAACGTCCCTGCCGTTGTATCTTGGCGCAGTATCCTGTTTGTAGCTCGGTTCGTGTTCCTCGTCCACAACGATAAGGCCGACTTTAGACAGCGGCGCAAATACTGCTGAGCGAGCACCTATAACCACATCAGCCTCACCAGATTTTATCTTTTGCCACTGCACGTTTCGCTGTGCCGCCGTCAGGCCTGAATGCATAACGGCTATTCTTTTGAACCTTTCATTAAATCGCTGGACGGTTTGCGCCGTAAGTGCAATTTCAGGAAGCAGAACGATAGCGCCGGCCCCTTTTTGCAAAACCGCCTCGATAGCCCTCATATAAAGTTCAGTTTTACCGCTATCAGTGACACCATGCAGGAGCGTGACACCGAATTCATTCGAGTTTATCACCGCCTCGAAATGAGCCAGTGCTTTTTGCTGGTCCTGATTGAGAATTACCTCCCCCGTTTGCAGTGATAAGCCTTTCGGTATAACAGGCAGAGATTTCAAAATTGTCTTGTAAGCTATTTTTATAATTCGTTTCTCAGCCAGTCTTTTTACAGGCTCATTACCACAGCCAACAGCTTCCAGCAAATCCTGCATCTCCACAGCTTCGTCCGTACTCGAAGCCCCCCTGCTGTCCAGAAACTGAACGATTTGTTTTTGCTTTTTGCCCCTCAATTGTTCGATTGTTTTTTCGATATCCGCTGCGCCTATTGCCAGGTAAATACACTTTTGTGTTTTAACACCTGCGCCTTTTTTAACTGCCGATGGTACCATGGCCGCCAGTACCTGACCGAGAGGACAAACATAATAGCTGCTCATCCACCTGGCCAGTTCCATAAGCTCCGAATTCAACAACGGCTCTTTATCGATTACACTTTTTACCACCTTCAGTTTTCTACCCTTGCCTTGAGCTATAAAAGACTCTTCAGGCGGGATATTGGAACGAGTACAAAAGCCAATTTCGAGTTTATTTTTTCTACCGAACGGCACTTCGATTCTCTGGCCTGTTTGTATAGGCCAGAGCCGGTCGGGAACAAAATAATCGAACTCCATATCCGCAGCCGACTCAAACGCCACGCGTATGATGTGACAACAAAGCACCTCTTCATCGGGCTTTTCATCCACAAACAGACTTTTAGTTCTATACTTACCCATTTTTATAAATTGACTCGGAAATATCTTAAAATTAGCAATATAATATCAGAAAAGGGAAAAAAACGAAACTTAATGTTATTACTTGAGAATAGTCGTATGTGCGGTGTCGAATATTCTTACGCCGCCTGTGTCTAACTGGAGAACTAAGCCTTGTTCAGGGTCGATTCCGATGCAATTACCGGCAAATTCTTTGCCATCATAGAGAAGCTTAACTCTGTGGCCCAACTGGATACTCAGATTGCGCCACTGGTCTATTACTTTTTCACTTTTTCGAGATGCTTCTTCGAGCCAGTTTTCCACTGAAGTAAGAAGTCTTTTAGCCAGGGAGATTCGGTCGGTAAAAGAACCGCTCTCGATATCGATACTTGTGGCAATAGGTTTAAGCTCCGGGGGGAAGGAGTCTTTTGTCTGATGGCAATTTATCCCAATACCAACGATATATACATTATTGCCGCCATCTATTTGCGATTCAAGCAAGATACCCGCAACTTTTTTATCGTTGAGCAATATGTCATTCGGCCATTTAATTTGCGCCCAGCCTTTGGTTGATTCACCGATGGCTTCAGCTACAGCTACTGCGCAAGTCAGTGAAAGCAACTCCGCATTTAGCTTGCCGCCGATTAAAACTATTGAACAGAGAATGCTTTCAGAACGCTTGCTATGCCATTTATTATTCGCCCTGCCTCTACCGGCGGTTTGCTCTTCCGCGAATATAACAAGACCATCGTTTACTTCATCCTGCGCATATCGTCGAGCGACGTCACTCGTGCTTGATGTACGGTCATAGACAACGATTTGTTTGCCTATGCGATTTGTCTTGAGATTGGCTTTTATTATATCGGGATCGAAGGGTTCGGCTGTGGGCATAATCAAAACTACCTGTCGAGTCCGATATCCACGGCCTTGGCTGAATGAGTGATTGCACCTACAGCGATTCGGTCTATTCCGCACTGAGCGATGGCTGAAACATTGTTCAATGTTATATTGCCCGATGCTTCGAGCAATGGCTTTTTATTTTTGCCGCACATTTCGTTACGCATATCTACAGCGTGCTTCAATTGCCACTGGCCCATATTGTCAAGCAGCACAATATCTATGCCGGGAATCTCTAATACATAATTAAGCTGGTCATCGACATGATCGACCTCTACGGCGATGAATTTGAGACCTTTTAGCTTTTGAGCTTCTGATATAATTTTTCGCAGCTTGGGTTGAAATTTTCTGCCCAACTGGGCAAGATGGTTATCTTTAATAAGGACGCCATCGTACAGGCCGAGGCGATGATTGTAGCCCCCGCCACAACGTACAGCATACTTTTCGAGGATTCGCCAGCCCGGCATCGTTTTTCGAGTATCGTAAATCTTTGCTTTCGTACCATGAACGGCATAAACATATTTCCTCGTCGTTGTGGCTATTCCACTAAGTCTCTGGAGAAAGTTAAGCATAACGCGCTCGGCGGTAAGCATCGAGCGTAATGGCCCTTCGATTGCACCAAGTTTATTCCCTACGTGGGCAGCTTCACCATCGTTGATATTTATTTTCAACTTAAGTCTTTCATCGTACCCTTTAAGAATCTCTTCGGCGATATCCATCCCTGATACAACTATTTCTTCACGAGAGATGATATTGGCTTTGGCCAGAGTATCATCTTTGAATAAAAGCTCGCTTGTCCTGTCACCGGCTCCGAGGTCCTCTTCGATTGCCATTTGGATAAGGGGACGAGCTTTTGCGATATTGAGTTTTTTCATTTCTACCTGCTCTTCCTTTTTAATTTTCTGATGAAGGAGCTTTTTTCTTATATTTTTTCTGCTTTTTCGTGGCTAAAAAGTCACGTTTCTTTCTCTTTGAATTAACAAGAACTAATTCCGGCAATTCTCTCAGTTCTTTCAACTGATCCCTTAAGAAAGCGGCCCGTTCAAAATCAAGGCTCTGCGCTGCTTCAAGCATCTCTTTTTCAATTTGAGAGGCTAATTCGACCTTTTCGTACTCGGAATCACCGAAACGAACCGCCTGACGTGCGGTTTGCCTTGCCTTTATCTGCTCGGTTAAACTTTTACGGATTTCCTTCTTTATCGTCTCGGGCGTAATATCGTGTTCTTCGTTATACTTTAACTGAATTTTACGGCGTCTGTTCGTTTCGTCAATAGCTTTTTGCATAGATGGGGTGACTGTATCGGCGTATAAAAAAACTGTAGCATTGATATTTCGTGCCGTTCTGCCAATTGTTTGTATCAGCGAAGTCTGGCTTCGAAGAAATCCTTCCTTATCGGCATCAAGAATGGCGACTGCCGAAACCTCCGGCAAATCCAGACCTTCCCGCAACAAATTGACCCCTACCAACACATCGAATCGACCGTTGCGTAAATCACGCAATATTTCGATTCTTTCAAGAGTATCGATTTCGCTGTGCAAATAGCGACATTTGATACCTTTTTTTGTAATGAAGCCAGCAAGGTCCTCAGCCATTCTTTTTGTCAGTGTCGTTACGAGAGTTCTCTCTCCCGCCCCGACACGCTTTTCAATCTCACCTAAAAGATGCTGTATCTGGTTGCCGGCCGGATGAACAAAGATTTCAGGGTCCAGAAGTCCGGTCGGCCGTATAATTTGTTCCACAACTTCGTTATTACATTTTTCCAGTTCGAACGGCGCAGGCGTGGCCGATACGAAAATAACTTTTGCCCAGCTTTCCTGGAATTCCTCAAATCGTAAGGGTCTGTTGTCCAGTGCGCTGGGAAGTCTAAAACCGTGCTCGACCAGAGTCTCTTTTCTGTGCCTGTCCCCGGCCCACATCGCGCGCAACTGTGGTATAGTTACGTGGGATTCGTCGATGAATAGAAGAAAATTCTCCGGGAAATAATCAATCAAAGTATAAGGTCTTGCTCCTGATGAAAGACCGGCCAAATGTCTGGCGTAATTTTCAATCCCGCTGCAATAGCCAATCTCCTGCATCATTTCTATATCGTACATCGTTCGAGCCTGAAGCCGTTGCGCTTCAAGCAGTTTGGCCTGTCCTCTAAGCTCAGCCAACCGCCGCTCAAGCTCGGCCTTTATACTGTCCACAGCCGAGCCGATTCTATCTGATGGCATAATATAATGCTGGGCCGGATATATAAAAAGCTGGTCTTCAACAGCGAGAGTCTCAGCAGATATGGGATTTATATAGCTTATCCTCTCTATTTCATCACCAAAGAATTCAATACGCACGGCAAATGATTCGTAAGAAGGATATATTTCAACTACATCGCCGCGAACCCTGAATGTTCCACGCGCAAAATCGATATCGTTCCTGGTGTACTGGATATCGGCCAATCGGCCAAGCAAATCGTTCCTGTTGCACCGCTCACCTGTGCGAACACCTACAACACTGGCTTTATAATCTTCCGGCGAGCCAAGCCCGAATATACAGGAGACCGAAGCAACAATAATACAATCATTTCTTAGCGACAAGCTGGTGGTAGTCGAAAGGCGAAGTCTGTCGAGGTCGTTGTTCTTCGAAGCATCTTTTTCTATGTAGATATCCCGCTGGGGAATGTACGCCTCCGGCTGATAGTAATCGTAATAGCTGACAAAATATTCGACCGCATTTTCAGGAAAAAGCTCTTTAAATTCCTCGTAAAGCTGGGCTGCCAATGTCTTATTATGAGATATAATAAGAGCGGGCAGGTCATGCCGAGCTATAACATTAGCCATTGTAAAGGTCTTGCCGCTGCCGGTAACACCCATCAGTGTCTGGAAATTTTTGTTCGAGCGCAGCCCCTCAACAAGCCTTTCAATGGCTCGCGGCTGGTCGCCGGCCGGCTTATATTCATTGTTTAGCTTAAAAATACCCATTCTAAGATACCATTTTAGTCAAGTATAGCGCAGATTTCACGAGAAAAGTGGGATGCACGTATCAGATAAGGCAATACTACTTCTTATTTGACCGGATCTGGATAAACGATAGCGGCTATGAGCGCTTTTCCATATCGCTGCCATAAAGCATCTGAATCGAGTTCTGAATCATCATCCAGCATTTCGAACGTAATAATAGGAATTCCCAAAGTCACACCGGCATAAGAGCCAAGAGAACCGGGCTTGGGGCCAAGCCTTTTTACCGGCAAATCACAATATTGGGCCATTCGAACAGCCAGAGTTGTGCCGGGACCATCATAGTCGATGCAGCCATACGGCTGGTGAATGCTGACAATGCGGCCAGGAGAATATTGCTCAATAAGCTGTTTTATAACACGAGCCTCCGGCTCGGAAAGTGCAGTCGCTCCAGACCGTTTAGTGTTAACGCGGTTATCCGTTGCGAAATTACGGTTAATATCAACGCCGTTAGCATTGAAACGACTATTTTGCGCCATCCCATCAGGATTAGCCACAGACAGAAGAACAACTGTTCGACCTTCCATCAAATACGGATGCTCCTGAAGATATTTTCTCAGGTAGCGAACAAGAGGAGTACCGGCAGGCTCGTCGCCGTGAATTGTCGCAAGAATGAAAGTCACATCCGGACCCTGACCAAGAACAAAGGATATGATTGGCAGCCCATTGACCGACTTACCAACAATCTGGTGCCCACCTGGATAAATAGCTGTTTCGGGATATAACTGCGAAGTTGATGCAGTAATTAACTCAGGAGTAGCTGTAGACTGATAACAGCCGGCTAATATAAAAATGGCTGTAAAAACACTAACGACTAAGGTGAAAAGGCGTTTTCCATTCATATCAGATATTTTTTGCGAATCCGTTAACACAAAATTGAAATACGAAGATATTATAAGCTTATGTTGCCGTGATTAAAGGCAAAAGTCAAAAGATAAAGGTAAAAAGATTGACAGCGATGTTTATGGAAGTTACGTTATTGCCGGATTTTGAGGTTTTATTAAAATGGTGCTTTCGTTATGAAAATTTTGCTGAATTGGTTAAAGGATTATATCGACACAGAACTTCCTGCCGACCAAATCGCAGAGATTCTAAGCGACTTGGGATTTCCCTGCGAGGGGATAGAATATATCGATAATGACGCTGTAATCGACATCGAGATAACCAGTAATCGAGGTGACTGCCTGGGTTATATCGGTGTAGCTCGCGAATTAGCCGCGGCAACCGGTAAGGAATTAAAGCTGCCGGTCGTTGAGCTGGATGAGTTGGATAAAGATGTAACTGAATTCGCCAATGTCGAAATTGCTGAGCCGGATTTATGTGGCCGATACACCGCCCGGGTCATTGAGGGTGTCAAAATTGCACCTTCGCCTGATTGGCTCAGGAAACGGCTTGAGGCTATTGGTATGCGAAGTGTTAATAATGTGGTCGATGCGACTAACTACGCAATGATGGAGACCG
The DNA here is from genome assembly GCA_050049715.1 of Phycisphaerales bacterium. Taxonomy (GTDB): domain Bacteria; phylum Planctomycetota; class Phycisphaerae; order Sedimentisphaerales; family Anaerobacaceae; genus NIOZ-UU13. The sequence continues at coordinate 3,045 of JASFVS010000080.1, read as the reverse complement.
GCCAGCCGCCACATGCCTTTGATTATGATAAGATTAATAATGGCAAAATAATCGTCAGAAAAGCTATTGCAGGTGAACGTCTGACCAGCATTGATGGTACGCAGTGCGACCTTAATACTGATATGCTGGTTATTGCCGACCCACAAGGGCCTGTGGCCATTGCAGGAGTTATGGGGGGACTGGACACGGAAGTCAGTGAAACGACCACTAAAATTCTTTTAGAAGACGCTTATTTTGACCCTGTCAGCGTCCGCACAACTTCTCGCCGGCTTACCTTGCCTTCCGAAGCCGCTTTTCGGTTCGAACGTATCGTGGATATCGAGATGATAGACTGGGCTTCAAAACGCACTGCACAGCTTATTATTCAGGTTGCCGGGGGTAAAGCGGCTAAGGGTGTTGTCGATGCATACCCAAAAAAGCCGGAATCGAAAGAGGTAACATTGCGGATTTCACGCTTAAATAAGCTGCTTGGCATCGAAGTCCCTTACGAAGAAGCATTTGGAATCCTTTCAGCCCTGAATTTTAACCCGAAAACCAACGGAGATTCGATAATTTGCTCTGTTCCTTCATGGCGCAGCGATGTTTACCGTGAAGTTGACTTAATTGAAGAAGTCGCTCGCGTCCACGGCTATAGTAAAGTACCGACGGAACGTAAAATTAAAATCGAAGTAGTACCGGTCGATGCTCGACAGAAAATGGTGCAATCGCTCGGAACATATCTTAACGGCTGCGGTTTTTTTGAGACTATAAACGTAGGTTTTGTCGACAATTCTACTGCTGAGCTTTTTACACAAAACGGCTCCGAGAAATCTCTGGCGGTAAAAGACGTATCAAGAAAAAGTGCCAACCTGCTTCGTCAAACTCTTATAGGTTCTTTACTGGCGGTGCTGAAAACAAATCTTAACGCCAAGAATTCACCATGCAGGATATTCGAAATTGCAGACACCTTCATACCAAAACCGGAACAGGCCAATGATTTACCTCTTGAAAATACCAAACTGGCTCTGGTTTGTGATAGTGATTTAAGAGACCTGCGAGGCGTGATAGAGGGATTGATAAAAAGTATCAATAGGAATGCGCAAATAACCTTCGAACCTGCGGAGATTCTCTGGGCCCAAACCGGCGCCCAAATCATCGTCAATTCCCAAAAAATCGGTACGGCAGGCATTGTTTCGCAAAAAATAAAAGACAAATTTGATTTCAAAGACATCTCACCCTGCGCCGCAGAGCTGGAATTCGAACATCTTATGACCCTTCGAAGCGGCACTATTAAAGTCAAGCCGCTGCCGAGATTCCCGTCAATACAACGGGACCTTTCAATTATCGTCGATGAGAATATCCGCTGGGATGATATTACTAAGGCGGTTAAAGACAAAGCATCCGCTGAACTTGAAAATACTCAATTCGTCGGCATATACCACGGCAAAGGCATCAAGCCCGGACAAAAAAGTGTTACACTTTCACTACACTTCAGAGATGAAGATGGTACGCTGACCCACGAAGCTGTTGACCGTTTCGAAGCTGATATCCTGGAAAGTCTCACTAAATCCGTTCGAGCTGTCTTGCGAACGGTGTAAAAACACCAATTCATATTGTTAAAAATCAATCCTTATACCTTTACGTAATATAACGATTATAAGTTATAGCTTTCCGGTTTTTATGTCATTTGAATACGGACAGGGCAAAGTTTAAACTTTACGCTTTTTGATTATGGATTTGTCTTCAGAAAAAACCCGGTAAAAGCCGAAAGACAATAAAGAGAAAGACCTGATATTTTAATTAAATTGTCGGAATTTGACGCTATTTTATTGACTTTCTCAGTGCAATTTGGTACAAATAATGTTGCGGGCTAACCCCTGCGATGTTCGTATTGAAAGCAGGTGTTTGAAAGAACCGATACCCGTACTCAGGGAAATCAGGTCTTGATGGATCGGAAAAGCCTACTCCGATAGGACTTTCGGACACAAGCAACGGTTGCCCACTTGGAAGTAATGGGTTCTTTTCGAACGCTTTCTTACGGCATCAGTGGAGGAGGGCCACGCAACAGATTAAAAGGCCTGGATTAACAGGCCTTTTTTTCTATACTTTGGGGAATTAATATCGGACACTCTAAATCTGCTAAGTTTACACCCCGCTTTTTCAACTTAAGCCATAGAACGGATATGTCGATTAAAGTTAAACGGAGACTATAGGGTGACTCCCTAATTAGTCTAAAAATGTTAGGGACTGTAATTAAAAGACTTACGTTTTGGAGAATCAACAATGCCGAGCGTTCGTAGCTTTACAGTGCTACCGGCGTTACCCGAGCCTTTAAAAGACCTCGAGGTCATCGCCAGGAATATGTTTTGGTCCTGGAATCCGGAGTTCATCAAGTTATTCAAACGTGTTGACAGTAGTTTATGGTCGGCTTGCGGACATAATCCAATTAAACTTCTTGGTATTACCTCGCAGGAGAAATGGGAAGAGCTCGCTGAAAACCACGGCTTCCTGGCTCAGTTACAGAATTTAACCGAAAAGTTTAAATCATACCTTGACAGGCCAAGCTGGTACGAAAAGGTTTGTTCAAAATCCAATAAACCTATTATCGCCTATTTCAGTGCTGAGTTCGGTATCCATGAATGTCTGCCTATTTATGCCGGTGGATTGGGGATACTCGCAGGTGACCACTTAAAAAGCGCCTCAGACCTCGGTATTCCATTGGTGGGCGTAGGACTTTTATATCAGAAAGGTTATTTCCGTCAACACTTGAACGCCGATGGTTGGCAGCAGGAAATATACGTCGAAAATGATCAGCACAATATGCCGATAGAACTCGTTCGCAAAGAAAGCGGCAGACCGTTGAAAATCAGTGTCGATTACCCCGACAGATGTGTAATAGCTCATGTCTGGTGTGTTTCCGTAGGCAGAGTGAAATTATATCTGCTGGATACGAACATAAGTGATAATTCCCCAACAGACCGTATGATAACCTGTGCTCTTTACGGCGGCGACCGGGAACTGCGAATCCGACAGGAAATAATGTTAGGTATCGGTGGATTAAAAGCT
>JASFVS010000370.1:0-3171 GCA_050049715.1 Phycisphaerales bacterium | reverse complement strand
AATTTGGACGGAGCCGGTTGTTACTTTAAGCATATTATCCAGTGTATCTTCTATTGCACCGGTAAAGCCCTGCTTAACATTGACAGTAGCAGTGAAAGTGCCGTCTTGAGTTAAATCTACGCTGAGTGAAAGGCCGTTCTCCGGATATACGGGGTCACCATTGGTATCGAAAGTGCTGTTGCCAATGACGATATTATCGACATATGTCGCATTACGATAAGTGGATTCGGATGAAAGTTTGATTTTGGCACTGATAATTTCTCCGCCGCTAACTTCGATCTCGACGTCATAGCTACCGGCTGTAGTATGATTACTGCTGGCGCTATAAAATTCTATAGTATTACTGTTGCTGCTACCGGTTTTATCTGCTCCGATTAAGGCAAGAACTCCCATGTAATCTTCTGCTATTTTCTCGTCGAAGATATTCGTGTCGAGGCTTAATGTACCGTCACTATCGAGCTCAAAACCGATGTGGCCTGGCGTCAGGAATGTGTCAATATCTTGGATAAATCCGTCGGTTTGGAGAAGAAGGGGCGTGCGAATCTGGTTCTTTATAGTCGAAACAACATAATCACTCATTAAGACACCGGCAGTTTCTAACTCATCATTATAGCCGGTTTTTTCTTTAATATACTCAACAGCAGCGTTGTAAGAATCAACAAGAGATGTTAATTTTTCTTTTATTGATTGGATATCTCTAGTCAGAGTTATCTCCTCTCCGCTGGCGTCGGTTGTGTCGTGCAGATGTAGTGCCACGCCGTGAATAACATCATCTACTGTATTCGAACTTCTGCTTATGTAGCCATCCTGGCCTTTGGTTTGTTCGGCCATCACGTAATTCGAACGAGTCGAAGGGGTGAGGTTGGTAGGATCAATTGAAATCATGTCGACATCGCCGGCTGTGCTGAGGAATGTAAATGTTGTGGCTCCAGCCACGTCCAATGTCGTGCCAGCTACTGATATGTCGCCGGCGTTAACATTTGATAAGGCCTCTAATGCTTCCTGGATGCTACCGATACCTGTTAGAGGAGCGTCAAAGTCAATAGCTGCAGTTGTTTGCCCGTCATAAGTCAAAGTAAATGTGCCGTCGGTTGCGACTGCAGCTGGAGTTAATGTTTGTACCTCTGCGACTGCTGAGGTCGTTGGAAATCCATCTACATTGATCTTTGAATCTTGGGCTGATTGCGTTTCAATGAAATCTGAGGCGGCGAAATCTGTAAGGTCTGCTGTTGTTGAACCGCCTTCTGTTGACATGGCCATTGTAGGTAGGGTTAATGTAGCTGCAGAGCCATTGGCATTATAGGCCAAATTGATTGAAAGGTCACTCGTGCCAGATGTATTGTCTGTCAGTACAATTTTTCCATTTTTAAGGGTAGCTTTGGCAATCCCGTCAAAAGCATCGTTAATCTCTCCGATAAGATGTTCGAGTCGGGTGTTATTTGTAATACTGAGATCTACCTGGGTTATGGCAACACCATTACGGTCTGTGCCGGTGATTTCGATTACTTCTGTGCCTTCAAGGGTTCCGCTGAATTGGTCAAGATCTGTAAACTTTGTATTTAATGTTGCGTTTTCGCTGTTATTTGTAAATTCGTTGTCAGCTTCCCACACTTCTGTGCTGCTAGAATTGATTGATATTTTATAATCTGTGCCCGCTTCATTGCCATTTAGTACCAGATGATAGGCATTATTATGGTGTAATAAGCTTGCTGTGACACCCGGATTATTTGCGTCGTTATTAATTAAACCAACTAGGTCTTCCAATGTTGTGGTGGCGGTAGTTGTTATAGTTGTTTCCTGATGGTTGTACGAATAGATAAAAGTGCCGGCACCGACATAGTCCTCAGCGTATTCTTTACCAGTTGTGTGGACACTTCGCTCAGCATTGGCTAACTGGTTAATTATGACTGTATGATTGCCTTCAAAGGCGTTATAGGATGCTTCAGCGGTTAGTTTATCGGAATCGCTGGATGCGACTGAAAATGCACGGAGTTCGTCGGCGTCAGAAAGAACTCGTACGGAGCTTCTTAAGCTGCTAAGTTTGCTTTCTAGGGTGCTTAGAGCATCTTTTCTTTCTTCCCACGTACTTTTGCGATTTTCGTATATATTGAGCGAACGACGCTCAACTGCCATCAGTTGTTCGATAAGTGCAGCTGTGTCGATACCTGTTACCAGCCCTGTAAGACGTAATTCCGCCATTTTATCAGCCCTTTGAATTTAAGTTTTCATGTTTTTATGAAAATCTGCGAATGCGTATAATGCCGGCAACCCCGAATAACTTAATATCGTTCAAAAATGCTTCTTGCTTAAACTAATTTATTTTATATTTACTTACCTTATCAGCATTTATCGAGAAACGGCTTGTCGTGATGCCTTGACGTATCTATTTTTTATAAGCTCGGATTTATTTAATAATTGTTGTAAATTTTTATTTTCCGGATCCATCTTTAAGCAATCATTTAGCTCTAAACATGCCTGGTCAAAAGCCGCTTTTGAACACTCTGAGGAGTTTGTTTTTATGTACTCATTTCCTATTGCGAGGTAGGTTCCGGCGGTCAGACATTTAGCATGCAATTGCCTAATCTCGGGGGCTATATTGTCCCACTCAATGTCTGGAAACAGCTCATCGTATGTGAATGTTTCAGTAAATCGTCTGACGACATCAAAATGACTTTTTGCTTTTTCGGCGGAGTAATTTCGGGAAAGACTGTTGCTGGTTATCCGGCGCAGGTATAAAGCTTCATTCAGATGATGTATTTTTAAACCATGCTTTACGAATCGCCGTATCATGTCATAGCCTTCGCCAACCAGTAAGTTCTCGTCGAAAAAGCCGATTTTATCGAAGACACTTTTCCTAATGCAAGTTCTAAATGGTACTACTGGAAAACCATTTCGGAACAGGTCTCTAATTAGCAGTTTTCGGTTTGTGTATTCAGGTCTTTCAATCACTCGAATCGGCTTGGAGTTTTCATCAATAAGACAATCGTCACAATAAATCAGGTCGGCTTCAGGATGCTCCTCAAATTCCTGTAAATGCTTGGCAATGAAGTCCGGTGTAATCATGTCATCACAGTCAAGCTTGATGGTGAATTCGCCTCTGCATTGTTTTATCCCGATATTATGGGTTGCTGCGAGGCCGCGGTTTTCCTGGCTAAAATACCTAATCCTCTC
>JASFVS010000369.1:0-3172 GCA_050049715.1 Phycisphaerales bacterium | reverse complement strand
GATATATACGGTACATTAAGGTCGGTATGACCATGGCGTTGTCCGGGTCAAAATTATCACCGGGGCCATAAACATTGCATGGCCGGACAACTGAAAAGTTTTCCAGACTATACTGAATCTTATAGGCTTGGATTTGCAGTTCCGCCATCCTTTTTGCCCAGCCGGGAAACATATCCATAGGAGGGCCATTAAGGTTTTCAGTTTCTTTAAAAATCTCTGCACTTGCATACGCACCTATCGAACTTGTATAAACAACTTTCTTAACTTTGTTAATCCTGCATGCTTCCAATACATTCGTGTTCATCATCAGGAGTGGGACGAAGAAACTGGCCGGTTTTGCTTTTGTTACTTGTATTGAGCCTTTTACACCCGCCACGTGAAAAACAAAATCCATATCTTTGGTTATTTGTTTGCAGAACCCGAAATCTGCCAAATCGCCAAGGATATGTTCTGCACGGCTGTCAACGCTTATTTTATCTAAGGAAACAACTTTAACATAGGCACTTGCATCACTTAAAATATTTACAATCTGTCTTCCTATTAGGCCAGTACCGCCGGTTACCAGGACATTTTTCTTATGAAAATACCTTAAGATTTCTTCTTTAATCATGAATTATGTTAACCCTCCAAATGTACAAATTAATAGGATATATTTCGTTCCTTAGCATAATGTTGCAACTCTCGTGTATTCTCGATAATTTCCTCTCTAGAAAATGCTTTTCCCCATCTGTTAGTTTCCTCGTATTCGAAAGGAAGTCCAAAGTGTTCCTCATCAGAAAAACGGTAAAGCAAATGAGCATGTTTACTCCAGTCCTCATCAATATATCTAATACCATAGGATTGACGATTCTTGAAAATATCGGAACCGGGAACAGGGCAGAACCCGGAAATATTAATATAATCCGGCTGCATCTCTTCGATAAACCTTCGAGTAATATCAACGATATCTGATGGTTCTCCCGGCAGTCCAAATATAAGACACATTTTAATTTTGATATCGAGAGACTTGCAGATTCCAAGAAACTCTCTTACTTGACCGACAGTTTGGCCCTTGTTAATAATATCAAGAACCTGCTGGGAGATACTCTCAACACCTACAGCAAGTTCAACACATCCGGTCTGGCGAGCCAATGTTAGTATTTCCTTGCTCACCCCAACCCGAGTCTGACCTCGCCACATTACATTTGAACGTCCTATTGCTTCTAAGTAGGGAATGGCCACCTTCGGAGATAAAGAAATGCATATCTCGTCTCTTAAATTTACTCCTTCGATATGATACGTGTCTTTAAGATACTTTATCTCCTCTTCTATTGATTTGGGACTTCGTGTCTGAATGGTGTTCGGAACATTGTATACACAGTAACTACATTTAAAATTGCAACCACGCGAAAACATAGCTGATGTACCGCGCAGGTCACCATATTTTTCAAAAAGAACTGTATTAACAACGGATGACTCAGGCAAATAATGACGCCGTGCAAATGGATAATTGTTGTAGTGGACCGATTTCCAATCAGACGCATAAACCTTTTCGAGTCTCTTGTTGCGACAATCATTTACAATATTAATAAATGATTCTTCGCCGGGACCAAGCACCACAGCATCAAAATCTTTTTTGCATTCTTCAGGAAAATTATCTACATGTGTTCCTCCTGCCGCATGCTTTGCTTTAGGATAGATACATCTAAGCTGTTGAACGATAGAGAGTATTTCAAGGTAGTCCGCCGTTTTAGCTATCCAGTAAAAATATATGTCTTGCTCTGGAACATATGAAATTAGCTTATCTATCTGAAATCCATTTTGCTCTTTACGATGTTGGCGTAGGTCGATAATACTGACTTCTATATCCCTATCCGTAAAGCGAGAATTAATTACCGTTGCAAAATAAAGCTCATTCAACGGTTGCAACTTAAAAGGATTCGCAAAATAATGCCACGTTGGAACGATTATCCCTACTGAAAACACTAAAAACCTCCGTCATTATTAGGAAATGATATCATCATATGCATGCATAATCATTATGATTGATCCAATATCGGGTTTTGCCTATACCACTCGACCATTTTTGTTATACCCTCTTCAATGGAAGTTTTAACCTCAAATCCAAGGGCTTTTCGGGCTCTCGTTAGCTCAATAAGTCTTTTCTTAATCGTAGAAGGCTTGGATGTATTATGCACTATTTCTGCATTGCTGTATCCGTCGATTTCGATAATCATTTTTAAAAGTTCATTGACGCTGTACTGCTTTCCAAAACCAATATTAAGAACATCAAATGTGTTAATCTTCTCCATTGCCAGCAGGCAGGCGTCAAATACGTCGTCGGCATAAATCAAGTCTCTTGTATTTGCCCCTGTTCCCCATACTTCTATCGGCTTCTGTCGCTCGACAACCTTCCTGACCAATGCGGGCAGCATGTGACATGTGTTAAAATGAAAATCTTCGTATTCTCCATATATAGTAGTAGGACGGAGAATAATTGTCGGCATAGTTTTTTTCAATTTAGTTGCATATGTTCTGCATAAAACTTCTGTATATCGCGACATCCATCCGACAGAAAAATAAACGTCAGGAGGATCACCGTCGAACATATTTTCTTCCTTTAGGATCCCTTCTATCAAAGGATAGCCAGTAGAACTGCTCAACCATAAAAATTTCTTTACTCCGGCAAAGTAAGCAGCTTCAAGCATTTGCGCATTCATAATCATATTTGAAGTTATGTGAGATACTGGATTTTTAGCAATCACAGGGGCTGTGGATAAGACAGCTGCAAACATAAAAACGTAATCAATCTCTTCTACCACCCTTTTGCAGTCATGGAAATTTCTTAAATCGGCCTGTACATAAGAAATGTTGTCGGCAAAGATTTTGGGCTGTCTCAGGTGATAGACCGCTTTTACATTAACACCGGAGAGGTTTTTTAATCTTAGCAAGGCGGTTGTACCCATCAAACCTGTCCCGCCCGCAATCAGGACATTGCTTCCGGTAAAAGTTTTTAGAACTTCGTTCTTTATCATAAAGCTATTGCCCTATATTCTTCTGATTTCCTAAGGTCAATGTCAAAAACTTTTGCTTTCTGCGCCATCGACAGCGATTGATGCACCGTTCACTAAAGAGGCTCGTTCGGAGCAAATAAAAGCAACGACGTTCGCCACTTCCACAGGTCTACCGAGAC